>CAYTRM010000340.1:0-3181 GCA_964440225.1 uncultured Thermoleophilia bacterium
CGCCGTCCAGGATGATTGTCACAGGTGTCTCCTTCCGGGGGGACCTCAGGCGCCGTGGCCGACCGGCCGGGCGCGGCGCCGATGCTGTCTTGACCGCGAAGCGTACGCGAGGCGTCGCGCGTTTCCCAGACCTCGGACGCGGGTGTCCCGCATTACGGACGCAATTGGCCTTCGGCCGTGACGCGGCGCCCCGCCGTCTTCGTGGAGCCGCCTCGTCGCCTCGACCGCGACGATTCCGTCCCGGACACTGGACTCGCTCCGGGTGCGGTTGAGCGCCGGGTGCGGTCGCCGTAGCATGAGCGGGCTTGCGGAGTCATCGCTCATGACGCACAGGCGGCGCCGGCCGGCGCCCCAGGGGGGATCGTCCGATGACTGCTCTACAGCGTGCCGTCATCCTGAGGTACTACCGTCTCGCCCTTGTGCCGGGCGCGCCTCCCTACGTGCTCATGCCCGGCAGCACCAGCTTCGACTCCCGGGGTCCATAGGCCGCCGCCGCGCGCCGCGCATTCACCGGCCGGCGCCGCGACCTCCTCTTTCGCACGGTAGAGCGCGCCCACAGGCGCGTGTCTGCGACGCATCCCAAGGAGACCCCACATGGGAGACACACTGAAGCTCCGCTTGCTCACCACCGAGCAGGTGGGCACCATGCGCGAGAAGTGCCTCTACCTGCTCTCGACGATGGGCATGAGGATCGACCACGACGGAGCGCTGCGCATCCTCGCCGACGCCGGCGCCGACGTCGACCGCGAGACGCACGTCGTGCGCTTCCCGGTCGACCTCATCGAGTCGGCGATCCAGTCGGTCCCGAGCGAGCTGACCGTCAAGGGCGCCGATCCGAAGCACGACTGCCCGATACCGCATCCCGAGGGCCTGTTCTACTCGTGCACCAACATCCAGAGCATGCTGCACCACGATGTGGACTCGAAGCGCTTCGAGGACAACTCGGTCGCCCGGTACTCGGAGTGGTGCCAGATCATCGAGACCCTGGACCACGCCGACATCTGTGCCATCCAGACGCCGATGGACGTCCCGGCGGAGAGCGCCGAGGTCCATGCGCTCAGCATCCAGATGCAGAACACGACCAAGCCGCTGTGGATGCACGCCTTCAGCCTCGAGGCCGTGCCGTTCATGTTCGAGCTCATGGTGGCGCGTATGGGCAGCGTCGAGGCGCTGCGCGAGCAGAGCGTCGCGATCATCAACCCCGGCACCGTCTCGCCGTTCATCATGAAGGCGATGGACGCCGAGGAGATCATCCAGGCGTGCCACCACGGTGTGCCGATCTCGGCGGACGGCCACGTGATGGCCGGCTTCACCAGCCCCATGACGGTCGCCGGCAGCGTCGTGCAGAACTGCGCCGAGGTCCTCGCGCACATCATCCTCTGCCAGGTCGTCAAGCCCGGGCACCCCGCGATGATGACGCAGTTCAACGTGCCCGGCGACATGGCCACCGGCTTCTCCACGCTGGCGACGCCGTCGGCGAACGTCCAGCGTTCCGCCGGCGTGCAGCTGTGCAAGGAGGGCTTCGGCATCCCCGTGTCGGGATGCCCGATCATGACCGACACCTACGCGTCCGACGGCAGGTCGGTGGCCGAGAAGGCCCTCGGCGGCCTGATGAGCATCATGGCCGGCATGGACATCGCCTACGGCGTTGGCCGGCTGGGCGGCGCCAGCCTGGCCAGCCCCGCCCAGCTCATCATCGACAACCAGCTGATCGCGCTGCTCAAGGAGTACGTCGGCGGCGTGCAGGTGGATGACGACTACCTCGCCGTCGACGAGATCGTCGAGGCCGGCATCGGCGGGAGCTTCGTGCACAGCAAGCACACGCTGCGCCACTGCCGTGACTATGTGGAGCCCAGCCTCTTCCGCTTCCAGCTGCAGCAGACCTGGGAGGCCGAGGGGGAGAAGGATCTCTACGAGCGGGCCGTGGACGAGTACCGGCGGCTCAAGACCCAGATCAAGCCCGTCGACATCCCGGACGACGTGCGGCGCGACATGGACGCCGTCGTCGCCCGCGCCGACAAGGCCCTCTGCCCGTGAGTATCGGTCGCAGCGGCCGTGCGTGCGCGACCTCGCGTCACGCGACAACAAAACACACCGCGTCTTCGGGACACACGTCACCGCAGGCCGACAAGCGAGTGGGCCACCGCAGGCGGACCACTCTTTAGGAGGAACCGTGTCGATCAATGACATCAGGCAGGCCGTCCTTACGGGCGACGAGGAAGGCGCGGCACGCTTCGCACGCGCCGAGCTCGAGGCCGGCGCCACGGCATCAGAGATCATGGACTCCGCGCTGATCAGCGCCATGGACGAGGCCGGCGCCAAGATGGCCACCGGCGAGCTCTTCATCCCCGAGGTGCTGGTCGCGGCCGACGCCATGAAGGCGGCCATGGATGTGATCACACCGCACCTCGCCGCGGGCGAAGGGAGCGGAGCGCGCGGGACGGTCGTCATCGGAGCCGTCGAGGGCGACGTGCACGACATCGGTAAGAGTCTTGTGGCGCTCATGCTCGACGGCGCCGGCTTCGAGGTGCACGACCTCGGCGTGGACGTGAGCGCCGACGCGTTTCTCGCCGCCGCCAGGGAGCACGGCGCCGACGTCGTCGCCATGAGCTCGCTCATGGTGACCACGATGCCGAAGATGAGGGTCGTCATCGAGGCGCTGCACGAGGCCGGCCTCGACGCCAGGCCGATCGTCGGCGGCGCGCCGCTGACGCAGGCCTACGCCGACGAGATAGGCGCCGCCGGGTACGCCCCGGACGCCGGCGGAGCGGTCAGGCTGGTGCGCGAGCTGGTCTAGCCGCTACGCGAACGACCGAGGGGGCCGGTGGACCTTCGTCCGCCGGCCCCCGCTCGCGTCTCGAAGCGCCGGCGACGGGCGGTAAGGCTCCCGGAGGCAGACGTCGGCGGGAATCCGCTACTCGCGGAACCGCTGAGCTATCTCCCGCGCGACCGCCTCGACCATGCGCTGGGCGCGGATGATCCCGAACTCCTCGATCCGCCAGCTCGGCGCGGTGATGCCGACGGCAGCGTCGTCGGAGGGCAGCTCGATTGCGCAGACGATGGAGGTCACGCCGGTCTCCACGGCGTCCTTGGCGACGTGAGAGGTCGTGCGGTCGTCGAAGGCGCCGCCGGTCGCCGTGCCCGCCAGCGGCACGCGGCGACCGACCCAGCCGCTGTGGCG
>CAYTRM010000341.1:0-3181 GCA_964440225.1 uncultured Thermoleophilia bacterium
ACGCCGTCCTCGCCTTTCTGCACGAGAAGAACGACCTCGGCATCCACAGCGAGATGTTCAGCGAGGGCGTCGTCGACCTGTACAACGAGGGCGTGATCACCAACCGCAACAAGGCGATCAACCGCGACAAGATGGCGGCCACCTTCCTCATGGGCACGCGCCGGCTCTACGACTTCGTCGACGACAACCCGGCCGTCAACATGTTCCCGGTCAACATCACCAACGACCCGTACCTGATCGGCCAGAACGACCGCGTCGTCGCCATCAACTCCGCCCTCCAGGTCGACGTCATGGGGCAGGTCGTGGCCGACACCATGGGCGCGACGCAGTTCACCGGCATCGGCGGCCAGGTCGACTTCGTGCGCGGGGCCTCCCGCAGCCGCGACGGCAAGGCGATCATCGCCCTGCCGAGCACGGCGAAGAAGGGGACGGTGTCGCGCATCGCCGCGGCCCTGGCCCCCGGCACCGCGGTCACCACGATGCGCGCCGACGTCGACTACATCGTCACCGAGCACGGCGTCGCCCACCTG
The DNA here is from genome assembly GCA_964440225.1 of uncultured Thermoleophilia bacterium. Taxonomy (GTDB): domain Bacteria; phylum Actinomycetota; class Thermoleophilia; order UBA2241; family UBA2241; genus CAIXSE01. Next base: position 531 of record CAYTRM010000341.1, read on the forward strand.
CGCGGCCTGGGGCTGAGGCAGCGCGCCGAAGCCCTGCTGGAGATAGCCGACCCGGCATTCAGAGACCAGATCCGCGAGGAGGCGGCCGCCGTCTACGGCCCCGGCCGCTTCACGAGCTAGCAGTCACAACGGAGGAGAGAAGAACCATGGATACCAAGATCCGCGTCCACCGGGCGCCCAAGACGCTCATCACCGGCAACGGCTGCGTCGCGCAGCTCGGCGCCGAGGCGAAGAAGCTCCGCGCCACCAAGGTGCTCATCATCACCGACCCCGGCGTCGCCTGCTGCGGCACCGTCGACAGCGTCGAGACCCCGCTGCGTGAAGCGGGCATGGAGGTCGGCATCTACGACCAGGCCGTCCCCGAGCCCCCCATGGGCAGCGTCCACGAGATCGTGGACATCGCCAAGGAGGGCGAGTACGACCTGGTCGTCGGCTTCGGCGGCGGCTCGGCCATCGACGTCGCCAAGCTCGTCGCGGTGCTCGCCCCCACCGACGACCACATCGAGGACTACGTCGGCGTCGACCAGGTACCGAAGAAGGGTCTGCCCTTCATCGCCGTGCCGACCACGGCCGGTACGGGCACCGAGGTCACCGCGATCGGCATCTTCGCCAACGAGAAGCTCAACGTGAAGCAGGGAGTCGTCAGCCCCCACCTCATCCCCAACATCGCCCTGGTCGACCCCGTGCTCACCTACAGCTGCCCGCCCGGCGTCACCGCCGCCAGCGGCATGGACGCCCTCATCCACAACATCGAGGCCTACATCTCGGTGAACGCCACCATGCACACCGACCCGCTGGCCGCGGAGGGCATCAAGCTCATCACCAAGAGCATCCGCACGGCCGTCTTTGACGGCAGCAACGCCTGGGCGCGCCACAACATGGCCATCGGCTCGCTGCTCGGCGGCATCGCCTTCGGCAACGCCGGCGTCGGCGCCGTGCACGCCATGAGCTACCCGGTCGGCGGCATGTTCCACGTACCGCACGGCATCGCCAACACACTCATGCTCCCCTGGGTCATGGAGTACAACATGCTGGCCTGCCCGCAGTTCTTCCGCGAGATCGGCGAGCTCATGGGTGAGGACATGGAGGGCCTGAGCGACCGCGAGGGTTGCGAGGTCACGTTGCAGGCGCTGCGCACGCTGGCCGAAGACCTCGCCGTGCCGCAGTACCTGAATGAGGTCGGCATCCCCGAGTCGGCGATCCCGGACCTCGTCAAGGGCGCCCTCACGCAGGCGCGGCTCTGGAACAACAACCCGCGCAAGTTCACCGCCGAGGACATGGAGCAGGTCTACCGCAACATGGCCGTCAAGCCCGGCACCGAGCCGGTCAAGGAGAAGAAGGCCGCGGCGAAGGCCAAGTGACCCACCCGCCTTCGTCCTGACGAGTCCCTCCCCCGCGCGAGCGCCGGGGAGACGCGGAGAACGGCGGGCCGCCGCAGGGCAGCCCGCCGTTCTCTTCTCGTCCTGGGCCCCGGCGCCGGCACGGGCGCGCCGGTGCGCCCGCCCGCTCCACCGGCGCGGCTACGCGGCCCCGGCCGTGACCCGGCTGCCGTGCGGCACGACGAGGCAGCGGGCGCCGGCGCCGACGTCCGCGAAGGCGGCCCGCACGGCGTCGTCGACGGTGTCGAACGGCCGCATGCACATGCTCTCGACCACCTCGTCCGGGAACTCCGAGACCAGATGGACGCGCGCCCGGGCGAGCAGCCCGGCGATCGCCGCCGCCTTGTGGCCGCCGAGGACGAACTCCTGCCGGATGCGGTCGATGAGCGTCTGCGGCGAGCCCATGCCGCGCATCCACTCCTCGAAGACCGCCTGGCCGAATCCCTCGGCACAGCGCGCGACGAGGATCACGACGCCGCCGTCGCGGACCGCGCCGGCCACGTTGTCGAGCGTCTTCTGCGCCTGGTACAGGTTGATGTCCTTGGGCCTGCCTCCCGGCGAGGCGATCACGACGTCGGCGGCCGCGGGGATGCGCACGTCGCAGCGCCTGTCGTAGGCGGCAGCGCCCACCCTGTGCGCCTCGAGGTGGTGACCTGCCACGGCGCCGATGATGCGCTTGTCCTCGTCGAGCAGCACGTTGAAGATGAAGTCGATGCCGATCGCGCCGCCGGCCTCGTCGATGTCCTCGCGCACCGGGTTGCTGTCCATGACCCCGGCCCTCGCCGTCGGCGCCAGCATCATGCTGTGGTTGTCGCGGATCGCGGCGTTGGAGCACAGCCCCGGCACCACGGCCTTGGCCCCGCCGCTGAACCCGGCGAAGTAGTGGTACTCGATGTTGCCGGTGCACACGCGCAGGTCGGCGTCCAGATACGGCTTGAAGACCTCGAGGCGCGTACCCCGCGAGGTCGTGCCGACCGGCACGCAGCGCGCCGGGTCGAGGTCGAGGAGGCGGACGCCGCTCGCGGCCACCTCCTCGCCGACCAGCCGCACCTGCTCCTCGCGCGTGTGGGCGCGATGACCGCCGAGCGCGAAGAGGATGCTGACGCGCTCCGGCGCGAGCGGCGCCAGCTCGGCGAGCAGGGCCGGCAAAAAGCGATACGAGGGGCACGGCCGCGTGACGTCGCTGACGACGACGGCCGCGCTGCCCGCCCCGGCCGCCAGCTCGGCGAGCGGCGGCGTGCCGATGGGCTCCGCCAGGGCACGCCGTATCTC
>CAYTRM010000342.1:0-3174 GCA_964440225.1 uncultured Thermoleophilia bacterium
CGTCTGGGTGGCCGTCGGCCTTTACTTCTTCCGGATGTACGCGATCACCGGCTTGGTCATGTGGTCCCGGGCGAACGCGGCGGCGCGCTCCTCGCCGTCGCCGCCGATCTCGCCGATGAGCGCGACACCCTCGGTCTCGGGGTCGGCCTGGAACAGCTCGAGGCACTCGATGAAGCCAAGGCCGTGGACCGGGTCGCCGCCCATGCCCACGGCGGTCGACTGGCCGATGCCGGCGCGCGTGAGCTCGTGGACGACCTCGTAGGTCAGCGTGCCCGAGCGAGAGATCACGCCGGTCCTGCCCGGCCGGAACACATCGGCCGGCATGATGCCGGCGCTGCAGCGCCCGGGCGTGATCAGGCCGGGGCCGTTGGGTCCGACGAGGCGCGAGCCGCGTCGCGCCAGGTGCGCCGTGACCTCAGTCATGTCGCGCGTGGGGATGCCTTCGCTGACGCAGACCACGAGCCCGATGCCGCCGTCGGCGGCTTCGATCATCGCGTCCCGGGCGAACCGCGCCGGCACGAAGAGCACGGCGACGTCGGCGCCGGTCGCCTTGACGGCGGCGGACACGGAGTCGAAGACGGGGACGTCCTCGACGGTCTGGCCGCCCTTGCCCGGCGAGACGCCGGCGACGACGCTCGTCCCGGCGGCGCGCATGCGCGCCGTGTGGAAGGCGCCCTCGCGCCCGGTGATGCCCTGGACGAGCACGCGGCTGCGTTCGTCGACGAGGATGGCCATCAGTCGTCCCTCCCCCGTGCGGCGGCGACGACCAGCCGCACCGCCTCTTCGGCGCTGTCCGCGACGGTCACACCGTCGAGGTTCGCCTCCGCCAGCACCGCTCGGCCTTCCGCGGCGGCGTTGCCGTCGAGCCGGACGACGACCGGCGCCTCGAGCCGTGCCGGGCCGAGCGCCTCGATGAGTCCGCGCGCGACCTCGTCGCAACGGGTGATGCCGCCGAAGACGCTGACCAGCAGCGACGCGATCGGGCGCTCGGCGAGAATCGCCTCGAGCGCCGCCGCGACGAGATCGGCGCGGGCGCCGCCGCCGATGTCGCAGAAGTCGGCGGCGCTGCCGCCGGCGGCGGTGATCTGGTCGATGGTGCTCATCACCAGCCCGGCGCCGTTGCCGAGCACACCGATGTCGCCGTCGAGCGGCACGAAGGCGAGACCCGCCTTGCGAGCCTTCGCCTCACGCTGGTCCACGGGCGCGTCCAGCTCGTGACCCATCTGGCGGTGCAGCGCGTTCTCGTCGATCGTCACCTTGCTGTCGAGACAGACGACCTCGCCACGGCGCGTGAGCACCAGCGGGTTCACCTCGACCAGTGTGGCATCGTTCGCGTGGTAGAGGCGCCAGACCGCGCGCACCACGGCCGCCAGCGCCCGCTTCGCCTCGGCGCCGCCCGGCGCGTCCGGGTCGAGTGACGCAGCCGCGACCACGTCGCGCACCTGGTAGTCACAGAGCCCGAGCAGAGGATCGATGGGGCTGCGGACGAGCGCCCCGGGATCGCGCTCCGCGAGGGTCTCGATGTCGACTCCGCCCTCTCGCGAGAAGATGAGAAGAGGGGCGCGGATCGCCCGCGACAGGGCGACGGCGAGGTACATCTCACGCTCGATCTCGGCCGCCTCCTCGACGAGCACCGCCTCGACCGCCTTGCCGCGGATGGTCATGGCGAGTATCTCGCCGGCGGCGGCCTCGACGTCGGCGGCCGCGGCGCAGATGCGGATGCCCCCCGCCTTGCCTCGGCCGCCGGTCTTGACCTGGGCCTTGACCGCGACCGGCAGGCCGAGATCCTCGGCCGCCTCACGAGCCTCCGTCGCAGTCACGGCTACGCGCGCCGGCAGGACCGGCAGCCCGGCGTCGGCGAAGAGGCGCTTACCCTGATGTTCCAGCAAGTCCACGAGTCTCGCCCGGCCTACGACGACGCGACGGCGCCGGATGGCGCCGTCGCCTCCGGCCCGGCCTCGCCGGCCAGCCGCAGCCCCAGCTGGAACGCCCGCTCGTTGAGCTCGCGGAAGCGCGCCGGCACGCGGTTCAGCACCGCCTGCTGCACAGCGTCGGCGGGCAGCACACCGCTGACGGCGACGAAGGCGCCGAGAGCGACGATGTTGGTCACGACCTTCTTGCCGAGCTCGTCGGTCGCGGCCTGCGTGAAGGGCAGGCCGCACAGCACCATACCGTCGGCCGCGGCGTCCGGCTCGACCAGCCCGGAGTCGTAGATGAGCAGGCCTCCGGGCCGCGTGTCGGCGGCGTACTTCACGTACGCCGCCTGCGACAGCACGAGGTTGATGTCGGGGGTGTGCACCTCCGGGAAGTCGATGTCGTCGTCCGAGACGATGACCTCCGACTTGGATGCGCCGCCGCGTGCCTCCGGGCCGTAGCTCTGGGTCTGCACGACGTGCTTGCCCAGCGCCGCGGCGCCCTCGGCGACGATCGCCGCGGCGAGCAGGATGCCCTGACCGCCGGAGCCGGAGAACCGCAGCTCCACGCGCGTGAGCTTGCCGGCGACGTCAGCCATTGGATGCCTCCTTCGCCCGCTCCTTGACCTCCGTCAGCGCGGTCACGAACTCCTGGCGCTCGGCGTGGTGCAGCAGCCCGACCGGGTACTTGTCGCGCACGCGCGACTCGCCCTCGTCGAACTCGCCGGCCGGCACCGCGTGCTCCTTCTGCAGCAGAAGGAACTCGGTCGGGTCGGAGGTGAGGTTGAAGCGCCCGTAGTAGACCGGGCAGATCGCCATCGCCTCGACCATCGAGAAGCCCTTGTGCGCGATGCCGCCGGCGATCACGTTGACCAGCTGGCGGTACGCCCAGGCCGTACCGCGGGCGACGTAGGTCGCTCCCGCGGCGTGCGCCAGCTCGCAGAGGTCGAAGGCGGGCTCCACGTTGCCGTACACGCTCGTCGTCGACTTGTCGCCGAGGTGCGTCGTCGGGCTCGTCTGCCCGCCGGTCATGCCGTAGATGGAGTTGTTGAAGACGAGCGCCGTGAGGTCGATGTTGCGGCGCGCGGCGTGGATGAAGTGGTTGCCGCCGATGGCGGAGCTGTCGCCGTCGCCCATGGCGACGATGACGTGCAGCGACGGGTCGGCCGCCTTGACGCCGGTGGCCACGGCCAGAGCGCGGCCGTGGGCCGTATGCACGGTCGAGTAGTCGAGGTAGGCGCTGACGCGGCCACTGCAGCCG
>CAYTRM010000343.1:0-3164 GCA_964440225.1 uncultured Thermoleophilia bacterium
CATCGATCACTACCTGGACGCGGAGGAGGCGCGCGCCCGTGAGGCGGACGCGCCCACGCGGGCGCGCGAGCGGGCGCAGGCCGATCTCGCGCGCCTCCACGCGCACTTGCTCGAGCTGGGGCGCCTCGCCGAAGGCGCAGGCGCCCTCGCCGCCCACCTGGACGACTCCCTCGTCGTCTCGTACCTCAGCAACGACTTCGGCGAGGCGGAGCAAGCCCGTCAGACCCTTGCCGTCGTCGGCGCTCTCTGCGGCGTCCTGTGCCGCACCGCCGGCGACGCTCAGGACCGGCTCGCCGGCGTCGACGCCAGGCTGCCGGGACGCTGACCGCCCACGCGTCGCGACCGCGGTCCACCGCGGATCGCGGGGGTTACGTTCGGCTCGCGCCGTTGACTCGATCAGGGGCTCGTCGCATACTCTGTGAGTCACCCCCGCGAGCAGGACTCGCGGGCCCCCCGGGGTTGCGACCCCGGGGGTTTCTTCGTCTCTGGGGCCAATGTGAACCGTGTGGTGTACCTTGTCGACGGCTTCAACCTCTACCACTCGCTGCGCGAAGCGGAGCGGAGTCGCGGCCGGTCGCTGCGTTGGCTCGACCTCTCGGCGCTCTGCTCGTCGTTGCTGCATGCCGTGCCGGGTCGCTCCGAGCTCGCCTGCGTCGTCTACTTCAGCGCCCTGGCTCGCCACATGGAGGCGGCGCGACCCGGTACGGTCGCGCGGCACCTTCGCTACCTCGACGCACTACAGGCCACGGGCGTGGAGACGGTTCTCAGTCAGTTCAAACGTCGACAGGTGCGCTGCCCGTACTGCGGCCGAGTGCGCGATCGCTGGGAGGAGAAGCAGACCGACGTGGGCATCGCGGTGCGCCTCATGAAGCTGGCTGCCGTCGGCGCGTGCGAGCGTGTCTTCGTCGTGTCGGGCGACACGGATCTCGTACCGGCGATCAGCGAGGCCCGAGCAACGTGGCCTGCGCGCATCGGAGTGGCCTTCCCGGCTCGACGGGCCACCGCCCAACTGAGGGCTGTTGCCGACTGGACGGTCAACCTCGATTCCGGCGCGTATGCACGCCACCAGTTCCCCAGCGTCGTCGCGGGTCGGGACGGCACCCCGATTCGCCGGCCCAGCAGTTGGTAGCGGCGGTCCGTGGTCGGCACGGCTCTCCGCCCACCTGAGCGACTCGCTCGCCGTCTCGTACCACTCGGGCGACTTCGTCGAGGCCGAGCAAGCCCGCCAGTCCCTCGCCGCCGTCGGCGCCCAGGACCATCTTGCCGGCGCCGACGCCGGGCTGCCGGGGCTCCGAGTCGCCGACGGACTCTAGCCTCTTAGAGCCGGCCGCGAACGAGGTCGAACCCCTGCAGCACGTCATCGAAGGCGGGATACGGCCCGAAGAAGAGCCGGGAGCACTCGTCGTCATACGCGTCGCGAAGGTCCTCCCTGAGCATCTCGCTCGGGAAGAAGGCGGGGCTGTCTGAGAAGCTGAGGTCGATGGGAACGATGTGCGCGGGGCCGAAGAAGGCTCGGCTCGTCTTGTCGCAGTCGGCCTTCAGCGCTGCGAACTCCGGAGAGCCCAGCATCTCCCTCACCTCATTGGTCTGGGCCAGCAGGTGCACGTCCGCGTAGTGCCTCGCGTTGCGCTCCAGACCTCCGCCGGTCTCGACCATACGCGTCACGTGACTGTGCAGGGTGAACAGCTTCTCGACATACGTGCGCCGAAAGTGCATCAGAGTCATGGGAAACGGCTCCAGATCGTCGGCGATATCCACGACCCCCTCGCCCGCCAGGAACTCCGACGCATAGGAGCTGAGGAGCACGTCTTCTGTTGGGTGATCACCGCTGCGAATGCCCGGCTCCGCCATCACGACCGGGCGAATGCCCGGCAGGTCCCCGAAGCGCGACTCGTAGGCGAAGTAGTCCTGACGACCCCGCCCGCCTGTGGTGCGGCCCTCGCCTTCGATGTAGACGAGCCCGGGGTGTGTGCCGATCGCGTCTCGCAGGCCCTTGAGTGCTCTGTCCACACTCTTCTTTCCCAGATGCGGATCGAACTTCGTCGGGTCGACGAACAGGTCGATATCCTCCGAGAACCGGGCGATGAGTCTCCACCCTTTCGAGAGGCTGGTGCCGCCCTTGAATGTCACGCGCTCGCCCAGATGCTCGGAAGTGATCCGGAGCGCCTCAGTGACGTAGTAGTCCTTCTCCACGATCTGCGGCGGCATGCCAAGGTGCTCGCCGGTCGCGACGAGTATCGTCGCGAAGTCGGGGTGCTCGAAGAGCCTCACGCGGCTTGCCAGTCGCCAGCGGCCGGCAGGCACTTCAAGGTGCCGAAGTCGTAGCGCGAGAGCGGGTTGAGGCTGGCGCGCAGCTGTTTGAGCAGGCGGGGGTTCATCCCCAGTTGCTCGCCGGCCGCGCCGAGCATGGCGCGTACGCGCGGCGGCTCGTCGAGGGCGGCCTTCGACAGCCGCTCGAACGAGCGCTGGTCGTTCAGGATGTCGAGAAGCCGAGCGCACGTGGCCTCCGCGCCAAGGTCGCTCGTGCGTGCGCGGTCTCGCAGCACCTCGAGGATCGCGCTCTCCTTGTCGGTGAGGTGGTCTCTGTTGCGTGGGCGCCGTGTGCGCACGTGAGCGTGCTTGAGCGCGCTCGGCACCGCAGGTGCGGACGAGGCGTATTCCGGGAGCGCCGGGTTCTGCGTCGTGAACCCGAGGTAGTTGGCGGCGGTGAGGCCGGCAGGGTGCAGACGCCTCGCGGAGCTGCGCATGGCGACGGCATCGGGCGCCGGACGACTCGCGCCGAGCACGGTCGGTTGCGGCCGGTAGTAGAGGCCCTTGCTCACGCGCTCGAGATCGCCTCGCTTCACAAGTCGCGAAAGGGCCTGGCTGACGGCGGCCGGCGGCAGGTCGGCGAAGTCGGAGTGCCGCCAGAACCTCTCGCCGCCTCGACGGATGCGCAGACGCATCTGTTTGGCGGTGATGGCCGCGCCTCTGTCTGATGGTCTTCCGATCATAGACAGAGTATCGGTTGGTGAGGCTAAAGTGTCAAGTTTTACAACAAGAAAACATGACACATACGGGTGACGATCGGAGTGTGTGCTCTTCGTGTCACCTGCGACTCGTGCGGCGGGCCGATGGTCCCCAACGTGAGCACGCTGGACGACGACGGCTGTGGCTGGATCTGC
>CAYTRM010000344.1:0-3160 GCA_964440225.1 uncultured Thermoleophilia bacterium
CCAGATCGCGCAGCTTGTGCCGCAGTTCCGCGACAAGGTCCGCACCAGCGACATGAAGGTCATCCAGGTCGTGAACACGGGTCAGCTCCCGATCGGGATCACCTACGACGCGCCGACCAAGGCCGTCTGGGTCTGCTGCTACAGCGGCAGCATCATGGTGTTCGACGAGGTCTGAGGCCGCGCGCGCTCCCCAACGTGGCGCGCGTCGCGTCGCGGCGTCGGCCGGGCGTCAGCGCACGACGAGGACGCCGCTCGCCGCCGTCAGGTTCCCGGCGGCGTCGCGGGCCGTCACCGTGACGCCGTAGCGGCCGCGCGCCAGCCGCGCGCCCACCGCGACCTCCTGCGCGCGCCCGTCGCGCGAGGCCCGTCGCCAGCCGAGGTCGCGCCGGTGACGCGGCCGGCCGTCGCGCGTGACCACGAGCGTGAGCCGGCACCGGGGGCTGTACCGGTCGGCGACCGAGAAGCGCAGCGTCGCCGCCCGCCCGAGCGTCGTCCGCGTCACCCCGAGCGCCACCGGGCGCACCGCGGGGCTCGTCCAGTCCAGGCGCACGACCTGGGTCCGCGTGAGCTCCTGGTTGCCCGCCGCGTCCACAGAGAGGTACTGCAGGCGGTGCGCCCCCTCCGTCGTCAGCGCGAAGGGCGCCGCGTACGGCTCGAAGGCTCCCACGGCGCCTCGCCGGGCGTAGGTGACGGCGACGTCACTCCCCGCGTCCGACGCCGAGAGCGTCGCCGTCACCGGCGTCCGCGACCACCGCGCCGTCACGCTGCTCGTGGTGCGAGGAGGCTCGGAGTCGCTCAGCGGGCTCGGCGCGTACCGCTGCAGACGGTCGTTGACGGTGTCGGCCACGACGAGTGTGCCGTCGGGCGCGGGAGCCACGTCGCGCGGCTGCATCAGCAATCCCGGGAGGCTCCCCCGGCACCCCCACTGGCGCACGAAGACGCCGGCCGCGGTGAACTCCTGGATGCGGTAGTTCATGGAGTCGGCGACGAAGACGTGACCGCGCGCGTCGATCCCCAGGCCTCGCGCGCCCCGAAAGCGCCCCGGCGCCGCGCCGCCCCGGCCCCACGAGTCCAGCCAGCGGCCGGCCGCGCTGAAGACCTGCACGCGGGCGTTGTCGCGCTCCACGACGTACACGCGACCATGACGCCCCACCGCGACGTCTTTGGCGAAGCCGAAGCGCCCGCGGCCGGAGCCGCGGCTCCCCCATGAACGCAGGAACCTCCCGTCAGCCGTGAAGGCCTGCACGCGGTGATTGCGCTCGTCGGTGACGTACACGGTCCCGTTCGCGGCGACCGCGACACCCCGGGGATACCTGAACTCGCCGCGGCCGCGACCCTCGCGGCCCCAGCAGCCGAGGAGCAGCCCGCTGCCGGTGAAGCGCTGCACGCGGTGGTTGCCGGCGTCCGTGACGTAGACGGAGCCGTCCGGGCCCACGGCCACACGGCTCGGATTGAAGAAGCGGCCGGGCTCCGAGCCGTACCCTCCCCACACGTCCAGCAGCGCGCCGCCGGCCTCGTACTTGAGCAGTGTGTGGTTGAGGTAATCGACGACGTAGACGCGGCCGGCGGCGTCCACCGCGGCGCTCTTCGGCGACGCGAGCTCGCCGGGCGACTCGCCCGCCTCACCCCAGACGGCGGTCGCGACGTACCCACTCGCCGTGCCCGTGCCGGCGCAGGCCAGACCGGCGGCCAGCGTCGCCACGACGATACAGGTCATCCAGATGAACGGTCGCATGCCCCTCGAAACCCTCGACTGCCACAGCAGCCTACGGCGGGCCGCCCGGCGGCACAAGACCGGCCCGCCGCGAGCCTCCGGCCGCCCCCTGAGAGTAGGATGACGACCATGCCCATGCACGTACCAGGACCCGAAGACGCCGTGGCCGCCCGCGAGACCCTCGAGTGGGCGCTGGCGAGGCTCGCCGACCGGCGCTCGATCATGCCGGCTGCGTCGGCGGATGCGCCGCTGCCCGCTCTGACGGCCGAGGGGATCGGCGCGGAGGCCACGCTGCGCCTGCTCCGGGACGTCGTCTTCCGCACGGCGATCCCGCCCGACCACCCGCGCTTTCTCGCGTTCGTGCCCGGCACGCCGACGGTCGTCGCGGCGCTGGCCGACATGGCCGTCGCGCCGGCCATGGTCTTCGGCGGCAGCCGCATCGAGGCGGGCCTCGCCGCCGACGCGGAAGACGCGGCGCTGCGGTGGCTCGCGGACGCCGCCGGCTTCCCCTCCACGGCGGCCGGCACCTTCGTCAGCGGCGGCTCGATCGCGAACCTCAGCGCGCTGGTGGCCGCGCGCGGCGAGAGGCACGCGGCGCCGGCGCGACAGGCGATCGTGGCCGGCGCCTCCGCGCACGCCTCCATGCTCGCGGCGGCGCGGATCATGGGGTGCGATCTCTGCACCGCACCGCCGGCCGACGAGCACGGACGCCTCACGGGATCCGTGCTTTCTTCCGCGCTCCGGGGACGCGACCCCGAGGACGTCGTCGCGGTCGTCGCCACGGCCGGCGCGACCAACACCGGCGCCGTCGACGACCTCGCCGGCATCGCCGACGTGTGTCGCGAGCACGGCGTCTGGATGCACGTCGACGCCGCCTACGGCGGCGCGGCCCTGCTCTCGCAGCGCACGCGCGCCCTCTTCAGGGGCATCGAGCGCGCCGACTCGTTCATCGTCAATCCGCACAAGTGGCTGTACGCCGGCTTCGACTGCGCCGCGGTGCTCTATCGCGACGGCGCCCTGGCCCGGGGCGCCCTGACCCAGGAGGCCGACTACCTGGACGCCATCAGCGACGCCGCCGCCGGCAATCCGTCAGACCTGGCCGTACACCTCACCCGCCGCGTCCGAGGAGTCCCCTTGTGGGCCTCGGTCCTCGCCAACGGCACGGCCGCGTACACCGAGGCGGTGGACTACTGTCTCGACATGGCCGCCTACGCGGCCGAACGCATCGCGGCGGACCCGCTTCTCGAGTTCGTGCTCGAGCCGGCTCTCACCGTCATGATGTTCCGGCGGCTCGGCTGGGGGGAGGCGGACTACGAGGCGTGGAGCGACGAGGCCCTGCGCAGCGGGCTGGGGATGATCACCCCGACGAGGCACCTCGGCGAGATGGTCCTTCGCTTCTGCTTCATCAACCCGCTGACGACACGCGAGGACGTCGACCTCGTGCTG
>CAYTRM010000345.1:0-3149 GCA_964440225.1 uncultured Thermoleophilia bacterium
CTGCAAGGGCTACGTCCAGCCCTTCCTCTTCTTCAAGGGATTTCAGGCCCTCCAGACCCAGCGCATCGCCCACTGGCTGTGGGGGCAGGGCCGCGAGACCATGGCCTTCTACCTGCAGAGCCGGATGAGCGAGATCTTCCAGGTCGACATCCACCCGGCCACCCAGATCGGTTCCGGAGTCTTCATTGACCACGGCACCGGCATCGTCATCGGCGAGACAGCGGTGATCGGGGACGATGTCTTCCTGCTGCAGGGCGTGACCCTGGGCGGTACCGGTGCCGAACGTGGGGACAGGCATCCGAAGATCGGCCGAGGCGTCCTTTTGGGCGCCGGCGCCAAGGTGCTGCGGCATCACCGTCGGCGACAACGCCAAAGTGGGCGCCGGCAGCGTCGTCGTCAGCGACGTGCCGAAGAACTCGACCGTCGTCGGCAACCCCGGCCGGCCGGTGCTGCTCCAGGGGCAGCGCGTCGGCATCCCGGACATCGACTATCGGCACCTTCCCGACCCGGTGGCCGAGGCGATCAAGTGCCTCGTGGCGCGCATCATCGAGATGGAGAAGGAGCTCGACGAGATCCACCCCGAGCGGAGCGGCAAGCGCGAGCAGGCCCTGCGTGAGACGCAGGCGATGCTCGCGGAACTGCTGCACTTCGACGAGGGCGCCGGGATCTGACGCCGCCCGCCCGCGCCGCTGCCGGCCTCCGCCGTGCTCTACGCGGCCAGAAAGCGGCGAAGCCCCGGCTGCCGGGCGGCATCCTCGTCGATGAACTCCCAAGCCTCCAGAAACCCGAGGTCGAGCAGGAACGCCTCGGGATCGACGAGCCCGTAGAAGCGCCAGGTGTCCCCGCCGTCGCTCGTGGCGTACAGCACGCCGCCGTCTGTCACGATGTAGTCGCACGTGGCTCCGCCGCCCGCGTCGTCCTGTGCCAGCACCAGCGTGTAGCCGGTCGCCACGCCAGACATCGCCCGCCTCCTCGCTCGTCCCCCCCGGCGCGGTCCCGCGCCCTCAGTGCACGTCATCGGCGCGGCAACGGTGCTGAGGCATGGGGCACCGGTCCCGTTGTCCATAGGTACCTCGCGCAGGGATGCCGGGAGGTGGCGCATGGCGCCGCCGCCGCGGGAGCCGTGGATGCGCGGCCCGGCGTCGCCGCGCCCGCTCGCGGGTCCGGGCCGGCGCCGGCGACCGTCACCTCGGCGGGTGACCGGCAGCGGGATGCGGGTATGCTACGATTGCTGCCCTCTGAGTCGACCCGTGAACGGAGCGTGATAGCCACATGAGCGAGGTCCGGCGTCTCGTGCTCGACGTGCTCAAACCACATCAGCCCACCATGCTCGTACTCGCCGACAAGCTCGGCGACCTCGAGGGCGTGCATGGCGTCGACATCACGCTGATCGAGATCGACAACAAGGTCGAGAACATCAAGATCACCCTGGAGGGTGACGACGTCGACTTCCAGGATGTCGCCGAGGTCGTGCAGGAGTCGGGCGGCAGCATCCACTCCATCGACAAGGTCTCGACCGGCAAGCACCTCATCGACGAGGTCGAGACTCCCCAGGACGCCAGCTCGAGCTGGCTGCGCTGACGTCCCGTCGCTGACAGCCGCGTGAGCGATCGATGAGTCCTCCGGCCGGTACAGGCATAGCCACTCGCGTGCGGCGCCGCTTCGCCACGCTGCGCCGCTACCACGAGATCGCCGACGTCGGCGAGATCTCGCGGCGCTACTTCCCCATGAACGCGTTCGACGGCGTGCTGACCTCCCTCGGCATCGTCACGGGGGCGTACTTCGGCGGCGTCGCCGACGCCCGCTCGCTCGTCGGCGTGATCGCCGCCGCGTCGCTCAGTCTCGGCGTGTCGGGCTTCTATGGCTCGTATCTCTCGGAGCAGGCCGAGCGCGCCCGGGAGCTGCGCGAGCTCGAGGAGTCGACCCTGTCGCGGCTCGGGAGCACCGACATCGGCTCGGCGGCGCGCTACGCGGCCCTCGCCGTCGCCTCGGTGGCCGGCTTCGCCTCCGCCGTCGGCGGGCTCATCATGTGCGTGCCGCTGCTGCTGCAGCCGGTGATCGGCGTCGGCGCGTCGTTCGTCGCCGCGTGGGGCGTTGCGGCTCTCGAGCTGATCCTCCTCGGCGTGTTCCTGGGCACGGTGTCGCGCGGGCGCATCATCGCCTCGGTCGTGAAGCTCGTGCTCGCCGGCGGTGTCGCCTTCGGGCTGAGCCTTCTGCTCAACGTGACGGGGGTCTGAGATGGCGGACGCGGGCGCGAAGCTGCTCGCCGGCCTCAACGAGGAGCAGCGCAAGGCCGTCACCCACGTCGACGGCCCGCTGCTGATCCTCGCCGGCGCCGGCTCCGGCAAGACGCGCGTGCTCACGCACCGGGTCGCGTACCTCATCCAGGTCCACCACGCGCGCCCCGACGAGGTCGTCGCCATCACCTTCACCAACAAGGCGGCCGGCGAGATGAAGGAGCGCATCGAGGGCCTCGTGGGGCCTGTGGCGCGCACCATGTGGATCAGCACCTTCCACAGCATGTGCGCGCGCATGCTGCGCCGCGAGGCTCAGCGACTCGGCTACAAGAGCACCTTCACGATCCACGACGAGGACGACCGCCGGCGTCTCATCAAGCGCTGCATGGTCGAGCTGAACGTCGACCCCAAACGCTTCCCGCCCGAGTCGATCAGCCGCCAGATCAGCGTCGCCAAGAACCTGCTTCTGGGGCCGCCCGAGTTCCGCGAGAAGGGCGGCCGCTTCGCCCAGGTGGCGGCCGACGTGTACGAGCTCTACGAGAAGCGTCACGCGGAGATGAACGCGATGGACTTCGACGACCTGCTGATGAAGACGGTGCAGCTCCTGGAGGGCTACCCCGACCGGCTGCACCACTACCAGCAGGCCTTCCGCTTCGTGCTCGTCGACGAGTACCAGGACACGAACCACGCCCAGTACCGGCTCGCCAACCTGCTCGCCGGCGCGCACGGCAACCTCGCCGTCGTGGGCGACGACGACCAGAGCATCTACTCGTGGCGCGGCGCCGACATCCGCAACATCCTCGAGTTCGAGCGCGACTACCCCGAGGCCGAGGTCATCCGGCTCGAGCAGAACTACCGCTCGACGCAGCCGATCCTCGACGCCGCCAACGCGGTCGTCACGCACAACCGCAA
>CAYTRM010000346.1:0-3148 GCA_964440225.1 uncultured Thermoleophilia bacterium
CGGCGGAGGTGAGGGCGTCGCCGGAGGCCGTCGGGACCTGGCCGCCGACGAGCTCTATCGCGAGCAGCAGCGTGTCGGCCTGGAGGGGGGAGAGGCGGGCGGGGCGCGCCAGCGCCGGACCCGCCAGGTCGCAGGCCACGCGCAGCTTCGTGCGTCCCTCGAACTCGGCGTAGAGCAGGGACCCGTCGCCGCCGAAGTTGACGAGGTTGAGCAGGCGCACGTCGGCGCGCAGCTCGTCGGCGCCGACGCCGAGGGCGGACCGGACCTCGGTGAGGTCGAACACGGCCTCGTCGCCGGCGCAGCGGCGCAGAAGGTAGCTCGTCAGCGCCGTGAGCCGCGTGAAGCGGTCGACCTCGACGTGCCAGTCGTCGGCGGGGCGCCGGCGGCGCCGGCCGGGGTCGGCTGCGCCGCCGGCCGGCCGGGCCGGCGCCTGCGCCGGTGGGTCGGCCAGCATGCCGGCGAGCCGCTCCAGTCGCTCGCCGAGCTCGGCGCGCAACTCCGGCGGCTCGAGGAGCTCGGCCTCGTCGGCGAGACCGAGCACCCAGCCGAGCAGCGGCCGCGCGTCCGCGTAGGCGGTCTCGTAGACGATGGCACCGTCGTCCAGCGGCGTCACCGACCCGCAGTGGGCCCAGTGCGCCTGGACCCACCACGCCATCGCGGCGGACACGCGGACGCGCGCCGCGGCGCGGGGCTCCGCCAGCTGCCACGAGGGGCGGTCGCGGTAGGCGGCCAGGTCGAAGTCGCCGGGGACGACGAAGTCGTGGGGCGCTCTGGTCGCGTGCGTGACGCGCGAGCGGATGCGCGAGAGGCGGAAGGTCCTGAGGGCGTCCCTCAGATGACAGCGGCCGACGAGGTACCACTCGCCGGCCACGAGCTGCAGGCCGTAGGGGTCGACGACGCGTTCCATCTCCTGGTCGCGGCCGATGGCGTAGTACCTGAACTTGACGGTCTTGCGCTCCGCGACGGCCGCCTGGAGCTTCGGCAGCGCCGTCGCCGGCGCGCGCGTCTCGGGGACGACGGTGAGCGGCGGCATCTCCGCCTCGCCGAGCAGGTCCGGGCGGCCCTGCGCCAGGCTGAGCAGCGCAAGCCGCATGGGCTGGGAGTACGCGAAGCGGTCCTCGAGCACCGCGAGGCAGGCGGCAAGAGCCGCCAGCTCGTCGCCGGTGAGCTCGACGGGCGCCAGATAGTAGGCGTCGGCGGGCAGGCTGTAGAGCTCGGGCCCGCCGCCGCTCGCGCCGTCGTCGGCGGCGATCACGATGCCGAGCCCTTCGAGCTCGCGGCGGTCCTCGTAGAAGCGCCGCTTGAAGGCCTCTTCGGTCATCGTCGGGTAGCCCTCGACGCGGCTGCGGATCTCGGCGACGGTCACCGGCTGCCCCCGGCGCGAGAGCAGCAGGGCGACCAGGCTGAGCCTGCGGATGAGCTTGTCGGCGTCTTTGCTGAAGCCCTCTTCGCGGACTCTGGTGTCGGTCACGGCATCGCTCCGGCTGGGGGTGCGCGCGAGGCGCGGGCGGCAGCGCCGCCCGCGCCTCATGCTACCGCAATCCCAGCGTCGGCGGGGAGGGGTCGCCGGGTCCGCTCCGCTCCTTCACCACGGCCTTGGCCGGGCGGCTGCAGCCGGCGTTCGGCCCCGCCACGCTCGGCCTCGCCGGGCCAGGCCCCGTCGTCGGCGGACGTCAGCCGGCCGCCGCCTCCTTCGCCGCCGCGGCGATGATCGCGTCGAACTCGGCGCCGAGGTCGGCCGGGAACGGCGCGGGGTCGGCGGCGAGGATCTCCGCCACCTTCTCCTGCGCCTTCGCCGTCGTGCTCTTCGCGCCGGCAGTCTTCCAGGCCTCGTAGCTGCCGGTCTCGCCGAGCTTCGCCTGCCAGAGCTCGCGCACGTGCGCGCGGGTGTGGTTGTCGAAGAGGTAGTTGCCGTTGAAGCCCATCTTCTTGATGAGGTCCACGGCCAGCGTCTCGTCGCTCACCTCGATGCCGGTGAGGATCCGCTTGACCATACCGATGATCTCGTCGTCCACGACCATGTTCTCGAGGCAGAGGATGCGCGAGCCGTCGAGCAGGCCGGTGCCGAAGGTGACGTCGGCGCCGTTGGCGTAGGCCATGAACATGGCGAGGGCGTTCTCGTAGGCGCTCTGGATGCCGGGCTCCTTGGCGGTGGTGGCGCCGGCGCCGTACCAGGCCGGCACGCCGTAGAAGTCGGCCATGTGGCCCTGGCAGCTTCTCAGCAGCAGGGCCTCCGGCGAGTTGCTCGCGTAGGCGCCGGAGTTCATGTACATCGCCGTCGGGCCGCCGCCGTGCATCACCGGGGCGCCGGGGTGGGCGAGCTGGACGAGTACGGCGCCGCTCAGGAACTCGGCGTTGTTGACGACCGCCGATCCGGCGATCGTGATGGGGCCCGTCGCGCCGAGGATCGGCATCGGGTAGAAGCTCACGGGGATGCCGGCCTCGGCCAGCGTGAGCGCGAGGTCCATGCCGTAGCGCTCCTGGTGGAGCGGGCTCACCGTGCAGATGATGGTGGTGAACATCGGCCGGCGCTTCAGCTCTTCCTTGCCGCCGGCCATCGCCTCCGCCATCTTGATGAGGCTGCGGGCCTCCCAGTCCTCCTTGATGCTCACCACGATGCTGTGCTTCTCGGAGTTCCGCACGCAGGCGTCGAACTCGTGCAGCACGCGCGTCTCGGGCGGGCAGTCCTGGGCGCTGACGACGGCGCTCGTGGCGCTCACGTTGTCGAGCGCCTGCACGACCCTGGCGCAGTTCTCGAGGTCCTCCTTGCGCGAGGAGCGCACCTCGCCGGTGGCCGGGTCGCGGTAGAAGACCCCGCAGCCGTCGGAGCTGATGTAGACGTGTTCGCCGTCGAGCGGCAGGTCGTACTCGGGGTTGCGCGCGCCCAGCGTGTACTCGTGCGGCGCGGAGCTCATCGCCTTCTCGACGACGGCGGCCGGGATCCTCGCCACCGTCGTCTCGCGGTCCACGGTCGCGCCGTGCGCCTCGAGGACGTCCAGGGCCTTCTGCGAGTGGAACTTGACGCCGACGCTCTCGATCACGTCGAGCGTGGCCTCGTGGATCTGCCGGACCTCGTTCTCGCCCAGCAGGTCGAGCTTCACGCGCTTGCTGACGTAGCACTTGTCTGCGTATGCCATGGTGGGTCCTT
>CAYTRM010000347.1:0-3146 GCA_964440225.1 uncultured Thermoleophilia bacterium
CAAGGAAGCGATAGCCGCCAATGGCGGTGATGCCGCCGGGCGGGCCGGTCACCGCCGATGATCTGGCGAACGCTGTGATGGACCGCTACCCTGGCAACTACAGCTCGGCGGTCGCTCACAAGGTCGGGCGCAATGCCGGGTCGTCCTGGACTCAGTCCGGACACCTCGTCGGTCGCACTGCGAAGAAGCGCGCTCAAGCAGAGTGCCGCCCGCCGGCCGTCGCCTATGCGCTGCTTCTTGGGCATCTTGAAGGCGCAGCCGGCGAAGCTCTATTCGACACACTCTGGGCTCGCGTTCTCGACGCGCCGATCGGGGTTCTCCACGAACAGGCCTTCGCCGCCTCTCAGCGCGGCTGGATCAAGTTCCGTCAAGGCGGCGGCGTCACTGATGTTGGCTTCGCCCTGCTGACGCGGGAACTCGCGCAGAAGGCGGCCTCATGAGCGCCACAGACAACCTTCTCAAGGCATACGCGAGCTTCGCTCGCATCCCTTGGGACAAGTCGGTGGCTGGTGCACAACGCGTGTGGATGGTCGTGTACCCGCCCGAGCAGGAGCGGCGGCTTCGCATGCACATCGGTGAGTTCGAGGTCGCGACGCGCGATGCTAAGCACGACTGGCGGCTCGTCGACATCACCGACGCGTTTGGGCATTGGCTCGGCGGCCACGAGTATCGCGACGCGTACTTCGACGAGCCGGCCGACATCGCCCCGGCACTTGAGGACTTCGCGGCGTACCTCGCCGACGAGGTACGGATGCACCTCACTGCCGATGACGTGGACGGCGACACAGTCGTAGCCCTCATCGGCCTTGGCTCACTCTTCGGCCTCGGTCGCGCTTCGCGGCTCATCGAGGCCGTCAACAACGACATCCGCGGCCGGTTGGTCGTCTTCTTCCCGGGCGAGATTGAAGGCACCAACTACCGACTGCTCGGAGCACGGGACGGGTGGAACTACCTTGCCGTTCCGATCACCGCGACGGAGGGATAGGGCATGCTGAATCGCGAGGTCTTCTACGAGGATCCGGGTCGTCGCGCGCTGCCAAACCTCGGTGTGGCTCGGGTTGCGCATCCTGACAGCGACCAGGAATGGGAGAAGCTCCAGTTCGAGCTCTCGCACTTCGTCAGCGACGGCGAGTACGGGCAGGGCCTCGATCGCGTGCTCTCAACGTTCCTTGGCTACATCGGTCAGTCGAAGCAGCCGGCCGTCTGGGTCAGCGGTTTCTACGGCAGCGGCAAGTCGCACTTCCTTCGGGTGCTCGAGCACATTTGGACGGACACGACGCTGCCTGACGGCAGCACCGCTCGCGGCATCACGAACCTCACCCAGCCAATCGAGGACGATTTGCGCGAGTTGACCCTTGCGGGCAAGCGTGGCGGCGGACTGTGGGCGGCCGCCGGGAGCATGCTTACGGTGTCCGATTCGAGCCCCCGCTTGGCCTTCCTGAAGATTCTGTTCATGGCTGCGGGTCTCCCGAGCCACTATGGGCAAGCACGTCTAGTCATTTGGCTCAAGCAACAAGGGATGTATGAGGCTGTCCGCGAGCATGTTGAGACGAGCGGCAAGTCGCTTGCGAGTGAGCTCAAGAACCTCTACGTCGCCAAGACCCTTCCCGAAGCGGTACTCGCGGTTCAGCCTGATCTCGCCACCGATGCCGCAGCTGTTCGCGGCCTGTTCAAGGCGCAGTTCCCGGAGAAGCTCGACATTGACGAAGCGGAAATGCTGCAGACAACCCGTGACGTGCTCGAGTTGCAGAGCACAACCTCTGGTCAGCTCCCGCTCACCTTGGTGGTTCTCGACGAGATGCAGATGTATCTCGGGGAAGACAACGATCGCACTTCGGCCATGGATGCAATGGTGCAAGCACTCCAGGGAGAGTTCGAAGGCAGGTTGGCTGTCGCAGCTGCCGGCCAGTCGGCGATGGGGGGTACGCCGACGCTGATGAAACTCAAAGACCGCTTCACGGTCTCGGTACAGCTCTCCGACCAAGACGTGGAGACAGTCATCCGTCACGTCGTCTTGCGCAAGGCTCCTGACAAGGTGTCGGCCCTTACATCGGCGCTCGATGCGGTCAGCGGCGAGATCGGCAGCCATCTTGGCGGTACGAACATCGCCGCGAACTCGACTGACGGCGAGTACCTGGTGGCTGACTACCCGATTCTGCCCACGCGTAGGCGCTTCTGGGAGCACGTGCTGCGAGCGGTGGACCGCGGGGGCGCTCATAGCCAACTGCGAACTCAGCTAGGGGTCGCCCACGAAGCCGTGCAGGGCGTGGCGGACCGGTCGCTCTGCACGGTGGTCGGTGCCGACGCCATCTATGACAAGCAAGTACCGGGCATGCTGCAGAGCGGCGTGCTCACCAGAGATCTCTACGAAGCCATCGAGGGCCTACGCGGGGGGACCGGCCAGCGAGACCTGCGCTTCCGGATCGCCGCCACAGTCTTCATGATCGATCAGCTGCGGCAGGCTGGGAGCGACATCGGCGTCGTGGCCAACGACACGACGATCGCCGACCTGCTCGTCGAGAACCTCGCCGAATCGAGCGCCTCGTTCCGAAATACGGTCAAAGAGACACTTGCTGCACTGGCCGAAGAGGGGCACCTGGTGCGCACCGACGGTGCCTATGGTCTCGTAAGCAAGGTGTCCCAGGAGTGGCTTGCCGACTTCCACTCCCGCCGCAATGCGATCGTCGGTGATTCGGCGCGACTCGCCGGCGCGCGCGAAGACCAGGTGCGAGCGGCGGTCAACGCTGCCATTGGTAGCCTCACTATTCAGCAAGGCAAGAGCAAGACGCCACGCAAGGTGCGAGTCGAGTTCGGTGCGCAGCCGCCGTCATTCGACGGTGCTGGCGTGCCCGTGTGGGTTCGCAACGAATGGGACGTGACTGAGAAGGCCGCGCGTCAGGAGGCTGCAGCGCTTGGCACCGATAGTCCGGTAGTCACGGTGCTTCTCCCCAAGCTCGATGCCGACACTACAAGGGCTGAACTGGCACGGCTTGCCGCTGCGCAAGAGACGAGCGATGCGCGTCCGGCTCCAGCTACCGAAGAGGGCATTCAGGCCAAGAAGGCGATCGAGACAGAACGCGATGCCGCCAGAGCCAGGGTTGGGGACATCGTCGGCCGCATGGTCGAAGGCGCGCGGGTGTTCCTCG
>CAYTRM010000348.1:0-3143 GCA_964440225.1 uncultured Thermoleophilia bacterium
GAAGCCTCCGATGGTCGCCGCCTGGCTCAGGATGGCGAAGTAGGCGGGCCAGTCGGACCCGCCGCCGACGATCTGCGCCTTCTGGCCGATGATGCCCATCCGGCGCGCGCGATCCGGGTCGGCGAGGATGTACATGAAGAGGCCGCCGACCAGCGGCGCGATGGAGAAGGCCAGCGCCGTGAGCAGCGGAGCGGCCGAGCGCCGCACCTTGAGCGCCTCCACTCGCAGCGCCGCGGAGAAGCCGGTCATGACGCCGCCGCCCGGCCGCTCGAGACGCCGGTGACGGGGTCGTCGTCGGCAGCCTCACGGGCACCGGCCGCCGCCCGGCCGCCGGCCGTCAGGCGGAGGAAGTGCGCCTCGAGGTCTTCCTGCTCCACCGCCAGGCGTGTGGGCGGGTGGCCGGCCCCGGCGAGAGCCGCGGCCACGTCGTCCGGGCGCGCCACGGCGCGAGCGTCGCGCAGCACGAGTCCGTCGCCGCCGGGCTCCGGTCCGTAGCCGGCGGCCTGCAGAACGCGGCGCGCCGCGTCCGTATCGCGCGCCTCGACGACCAGGCGCAGGGCGCGCCGCCGCTCCATCTCGGCGGCGCTCATCTCCTCGATCAGCCGGCCCTCGTGGATGATGCCGATGCGCGTCGCCAGGCGGTCGACCTCGGCGAGGATGTGGCTCGACATGAGAACGGTGACCCCGTGGTCGGCGGCGAGCGCCTGCAGCAGCTCGCGCACCTCGACCACGCCGGCCGGGTCGAGACCGTTGGCCGGCTCGTCGAGGATGAGCAGCTCGGGCTCGTGAAAGAGAGCCAGCGCGAGCCCGAGGCGCTGGCGGTTGCCCTGCGAGAGCGAGCGGGCCTTGCGCGAGGCATAGGGCGCGAGGCCGAGGCGCTCGACGACGCGCGCGACGGCGCCGCCGCCGACGCCGCGCAGGCGCGCCGCCGCCCACAGGTTCTCGGCGACGGTGAGGCCGGGGTAGGGGGCGGGGGACTCGACGAGGTAGCCGACGCGGTCCCACGGGCCGCGGCCGCCGCGGCGCACGGGCGCGCCGAGCACGGCCGCGCGGCCGGCGCTCGGGCGGATCATGCCGAGCAGCATGCGGATCGTCGTCGTCTTCCCGGCGCCGTTGAGCCCGAGAAAGCCGTAGATCTCGCCGCGCTCCACGGTGAGGCCGAGGCCGTCGACGGCGAGCACGTCGCGGTAGCGGCGCGTCAGGCCGTGCGTCTGGACGGCGGGTGACGATGATGGGCTCACGTGCCCGCCGTCTCGCTTGCGCCGTCGTCCTCCACCAGCGCGCGCGCCAAGCCCTCGACCAGCACGTCCTGGACGGCCGGCATGAGCTCGGCGCCGATGTCGTCGCGGTGCATGCCGACGAAGACCAGGGCGCGGAGCAGGCCGGCGAGGACCGGCGGGTCGACGGTCAGCTGCAGACCGGCCTCCGCCAGCCGCGCTGCGATGCGCGCCGTCAGGTCCACGTCGCGGTCCAGGAACGCCTCTTGGACCTCCGGGCTCATGGAGCGCATGACGGAGACGGCCTCGTCGGACATGGCCAGCTGCAGCAGGGGATGGTCGGCCTGGGCCGTGAGGGAGCTGCGCAGCAGCAGGCGCACGGCCTCGCGCGGCGCCTCGTCTACCTGTGCCTCGAGGCGTCCCTGGATCTCCACCTCGATCTCTTCCATCAAGGCGAAGAACAGCGCCTCCTTGGACGGATAGAAGAGGTAGAAGGCGCCTTTGCTGATGCCGGCGGTGCGGGCGAGCGCCTCGACGGTGGTGGCGCGGATGCCGCGCCGGGCGAACAGGTCGCGCCCGGCCGTCAGGAGGCGCTCGCGGATCGCGTCGCGTTCGGGATCTGTGAAGGCGCGGGGCATGCCGGCAGTCTATGACTGTATGACCTAACTTGTCAAGATGGTCATAGCTTGGCCGTGCCGTCCGCCCTCTGCGGCGCCGGGATGGGTGGTCGCGCCCGCGTGGTCTGCGCGGTGGGTCCGGCGCCGCTCCGGTGGTGTGTTCGGCGGTACGCGCCGCGGCGCTTGCCCCGACGCTTGCCGCTACGCCCGCGGCAGCGTCACGCGGAACTCCGTGCCGGCCTCGGAACTGGCAAAGGAGACGCCGCCGCCGCTGCGCTCGACGGCGGCCTTGACGATCGCGAGGCCGAGGCCGTTGCCGGGGTACGCCGATACGTTGCGGGCGCGGTGGAAGCGGCCGAAGATGCCGGCCTGCTCGTCCGCGGGGATGCCGACGCCGGTGTCGGCGACGGTGAGCACGGCGGTCTGGCCTTCGGCGCGCGCGGCGACGGTGATCGCTCCGCCCTCGGGCGTGAATTTGACGGCGTTGTCGAGCAGGTTGCCGAGGACCGCCTGGAGGCGTGGGCGGCCGGCGCCGACGGGGAGCGCGCCGCCCGGGACGTCGAGCCGCAGCTCGACCCCCGCCTGCTCGGCGCGCGAAGCGATGCCGTCGGCGGCCTCCCGGACCGCTGCGACGAG
The DNA here is from genome assembly GCA_964440225.1 of uncultured Thermoleophilia bacterium. Classification (GTDB taxonomy): domain Bacteria; phylum Actinomycetota; class Thermoleophilia; order UBA2241; family UBA2241; genus CAIXSE01. Next base: position 2,471 of record CAYTRM010000348.1, read on the forward strand.
GTCGGTGCTCTGCGACTCCCCGGCCGTGGTCTCTCCGGCCTCGAGGCGTGAGAGCTGCAGCAGGTTGCCGGCGAGTCGCGTGAGCCGGTCGGTCTGTACCAGGGCGCGGTCGATGAGCCGCCGCTCGTCGTCGCTCCCGGCCTTGCGCTCGGCGAGCTCGAGGTCGGCCTGCAGGGCGGTGAGCGGCGTGCCGATCTCGTGGGCCGCGTCGGCGATGAAGCGGCGCAGCGACGTGACTGTCGTCTCGACCCGCGCCGCCATGCCGTTGAAGGACTCGGCGAGGCGCCCGACCTCGTCGCCTCCGGCGACGGGGGCGCGGGCGCCGAGGTCGCCCTCGGCCATGCGGTCGCTGGCGTGCGTGAGCGCGACGACCGGACGGGCGATGCGCGCCGCGACCAGGTAGCCGGCGAGGGCCGCGAGGGCGACGGCGAGCGCGGCGGCGAGGAGCCACGCCACCGCGGCGCTCACCAGGGCGTCGCGGCCCGAGCCCGGCGCCTCCGAGAGGAGCACCGAGGCGCCGTTCGTGAGCCCGATGGTGAGCGAGCGACCGGAGCGGGCGCCGCCGGAGGCGCCGAAGAGGCCGCCGCCGAGCGGGGCCGGCAAGCGATCGTCGTCGTCGTGGTGTCGCCAGCCGCGCTCTTCGGGCTCGTCGAACAGGTCGCGCGCGTCGAGG
>CAYTRM010000349.1:0-3138 GCA_964440225.1 uncultured Thermoleophilia bacterium
GGACGTCTACGACATGACGGTGGTCGGCAACACCGCGATGCACCATCTGGCGCTCGGCCTCTCGCCCGTCGGGCTGGGGCAGGCGCCGTTCGCGCCGGCGGCGGCCGAGCCGCTCACGCTGCGCGCGAGTGAACTGGGCATCAACATCAACCCCGCGGGCGGCGTCCACTTCCCGCCGCCGATCGCCGGGTTCGTCGGCTCGGATGCCTTGGCGGTGATCGCCGCCACGCGGCTCGCCGGCAAGAAGCGGCCCTCGATGGCGATCGACATCGGGACCAACACCGAGATCGCGCTCGCCCACGACGGCCGCGTGACGGTGACGAGCTGCGCCTCCGGCCCCGCCTTCGAGGGCTACCAGATCCGCAACGGCATGAAGGCCGTGGCCGGCGCCATCGAGCGCGTCAAGATCACCCGGAAGGGCGAGCCGACCGACATCCAGACGATCGCCGCCGCCGACCCCATCGGCATCTGCGGTTCGGGCGTGGTCGACCTGCTCGCGGGGCTCGTCCACGCCGGCGTCGTCGACAAGAGTGGCCGCATGCAGGAGCACCCGCGCGTGCGCAGGGGAGAAGAAGGCCTCGAGTACCTGCTCGCGGAGGGGCCGCACGGCGACATCGTCTTCACCCAGCACGACGTGCGCAGTCTGCAGCTCGCCAAGGGCGCCATCCACAGCGGCTGGGAGCTGCTGCTCGAGAGTCTCAACGTGCCGATCGAGGAGCTCGACCGCGTCTACATCGCCGGCGCGTTCGGAAACTACCTCGACCTCGGCGCCGCCCAGTATCTCGGCCTCTTCCCGCCGGTCCCGACGAAGCACGTCGGGTTCGTCGGCAACGCCGCCGGCGTGGGCGCCCAGATGGCTCTCATCGACGTGCGCGCGAGGAACCGGATGGCGCGCCTCCGGGAGCGCATCGAGTTCCTCGACCTGGCCACCGACAAGCGCTTCCTGGATGTCTTCGCCGGCCGGCTCGGCTTCGCCGGCGACTGACCGGCGCAGCGGACCCGGCGAGGGGGGCGCCGCAGGCGCCCCCCTCGGTGGACCACGTGGCGGATCCGGCGAGGGCGGCGCGGGCGCGCCCGTGCCCGATCGCCGGGTCCGCGGCTACACGGAGATCGCCGTCGCGGCGCTGATCCTCGGCACCTCCGCGACCTTGATCCAGATAGCGACGATGCCGTCCAGCCTGCTGGTCGTGCTGCGCATGGCGCTGGCCGGCGTCGTCCTTGGAGCGCTGTTCCTCAAGACCGGCGGCATCGACGAGGTACGCCGCTCGGGTCACTTCCGCCGCATGGTGATCGTGGGCTTCGTGGTGGCCCTCGAGCTCATCTTCTACTTCGCCTCGATCCGCATGGCCAACGTGACCGTGGCCGTCTCGCTCGAGTACATGGCGCCGGTGTTCGTCGCGCTGCTGGCGCCGTGGGTGCTGCGCACGCGGCGCCAGACCGTCGACATGGTCGCCGTCGGTGTGGCCGTGGGCGGCATGGCCCTCCTCGTAGTGCCGGGGCTGGCGCTCGGAGAGGGCCGGACGAGCATCCCCGGCATCATCTTCGGTCTCCTCGCCGGGCTCATGTTCGCGACCGCGATGATGCTCATCAAGAGCATGGGCACGGAGGTGCGGGGCTCCACCTTCGCGCTCTTCTTCTGCCTCGGCAGCGTCGTCCTGCTGACGCCGCTGGCGGTGTGGCAGACGATCACCACCGGCTACCAGCTCACGTGGACGGACACGTGGATCGTGATCGTGAGCGGGCTGATCTACACGGCGCTGTGCTTCAGCCTCTTCACCGACGGCATCCGTTACGTTCGCGTCGAGCACGCCGGCATCCTGGGGTACATCGAGCCGGTGACGTCGCCGCTGTGGGCGTTCCTGCTCATCGGCGAGAGCCCGCCGTGGACGACCTTCGCCGGCGGAGCGCTGATCGTCGTTGCCGGGATCCTTGTCATCGTGTTCGGCAAGGGTGAGGCAGAGCCGCTCATCGAGCCCATCACATGAGCGGCGGGGGCCCAGCGCCGGGCGGCGGCGTGGTCGCCCCGGGCGCCCAGCCCCCCGAGCGCCTCCGGGGCTACGTCGAGGTCGGTCTGGCCAGCCTGGCGAACGGCTCCATCGGCGTCATGGTGACCTACGCCGACATGCCGGCGACCATGTTGCTCTGCTTGAGGATGGTCGTGGCCGCCGCGGTGCTCGGCTTCGTCGTGCTCGCCACGGGCAGCTGGCGCGACCTGCGCACGCCGGGCGCCCCCCTCCGCGTGCTCGGTATCAGCATCGCGTTGTCGGTGAACCTCATCGCGTACTTTCTCGCGATCCGCTCCACGGGCGTCGCCGTCGCCATCTTCCTCAGCTACCTGGCTCCGGTGTACCTGGCGTTCGTCGCGCCCTTGATCCTCAAGGAGCGGACGGAGCGCGTGGTCTACATCGCGCTCGCGATCGGTCTGGCCGGAATGGCCCTCATCCTCGTGCCCGGCCTCGTACTGGAGGGCGTCGAGCTCTCGGCCACGGGCCTCTTCTACGGCTGGCTGTCGGGGGCCGCCTACGCCGTCTACCTGCTCTTCGCCAAGAGCCTGCGCGGCCTGAACGTGCGCAGCACGGCGGTGGTGTTCACGCAGAGCGCGTTCACCGCCGCCGTGATGCTCGTTCCCGGCCTGCTCGCCGTGAGCGCCCTGCAGTACGAGTACACGGGTGTGGACCTCCTGATGGCGGTGCTGCTCGGCCTCGTCACGACCGCCTTCAGCTTCAGCCTCTTCATGGACGGCCTGCGCTTCATCCGCGTGCAGCACGCCAGCATCATGGCGTACCTCGAGCCGGTGAGCGCCCCGCTGTACGCGCTCGCCTTCCTCGGCCAGCGGCCGAGCGGATGGACGATCGCCGGCGGGGCGCTGATCGTCGCCGCGGGCATCCTCGTCGTGCTGTACGCCCGCGGCGAGCCCGGGCTGGAGCCGCTCGGATGAGCGGCGACCGGCGGAACGGCGGCTCTCAGGCTCGAGACGGGGCTGCTTCTCCCGGCACGTCCGAGCGCCGCGACCCGCTCGGTTACGGGCTCGTCATCGGGTCGTACCTGCTCTTCGGTATGAGCGCGACGCTGGTCACCTGGGCCGACGCCCCCGAGAGCATCCTCCTCGTCGTCCGCTTCGCGCTCGCGGCGCTCGTG
>CAYTRM010000350.1:0-3111 GCA_964440225.1 uncultured Thermoleophilia bacterium
CGACCTGGTGACCCCGCCCGTCGCACAGCGGCAGGTAGACGGTAACGATCCCCAGCGTCGCCAGCCCGCCGAGGCCACACTGCTTCTCGACGAGACAGGCCTTGGCGCCGTTCCTGGCCGCGGCGACCGCGGCAGCCGTCGTCGCAGCCGTCGCCGTCAGCTGGTCGGGCATCCCCGGCCTCGGCGGCTCGGCTCCCGATACGGCGACCGCCGACACCGTGCTCACCGAGGTACAGCAGGCGCTCTCTCGTCTGGACAGCATCCGCGGCGACGTGATCGAGTACGGCACCGTGCGCGGACGACCCTTCGAGCGCAACGCCGGATCGTTCACCTTCACGTCGCGCGGCGACTACAAGATCGTCCACGACAGCCAGGACGTCACCTACACCTACGACGCCCGAGGCCGGGTCGCGCGACGGTACGTGTACCGCGACGGTCGCATCCTGTACTCCGAGATGGCCCGGGACCTGCCGGACGCAGGACCCTTCTTCAGCCCGTGGATGGGCGCCTCGCAGGTCCTCGACCGCAGCGTCGCGGCCTACGCGCGCGCGGTCATCGCCGAGCTCGACCCCGATGTGCCGGTCAGGCCGGTCACCTACGAGGAGCGCACGGCGTGGTCGATCACCGTCCCCGAGCCCCTGGTCGGCGGCAGCGCCGACGGATCGGCCCACATCGTCGTCGACGCGGAGTCCGGGTACCCGCTGCTGGTCGAGCACTGGAGCGCCGACGGGGATGTCAGCGGCACGCGCATCGAGAACGTGTTCGTCGGCGGCGACATTCCGCGCGGCGTCTTCACGCTCGCCGGCCACGTCGACCACAAGCTCATCCCGGTGAGCAGGCACTTCCGCCGTATGAGTCTTCGCGAGGCGGCTCGCCTCGGCCGTCACCTGATCCCGGACGGCAAGCCGGCGGAGGCCCTCCGCGCCCGGCGGGAAACGACGTCGGTCTTCACCCCCTATGCGACCTCCTGGACTCCCGACGGCTACCGGCTGAGCGGCGTCACCGGAGCGGTCAACGGCGCCTTCAGCGGCACCGACAGGACGGTCGCCGACGGCGAGGTCGACTCGCTCACGGTGGTCCTCACCTACCGGCGCGGCTTCGACCGGTTCTGCATCGTCAGCCGCTGGCGGCGCGACAACCCGCCCGGCTCCGACGATCCCTTCGACGAGAACTCCGCGGCGCTGGCGGAGTCCACTGAGGTGCCTGTCACGTACGGCAGCCTGCGCGGCGAAGTGGCGCGCCTGGTCCTCGGCCTGCCGGACTGGCCTCACCTCTACGTCGGCGCCGGCGCCGGCGACCGGATGACCGTCGGCATCGCCGGCGACCTCACGCGCGACGAGCTGACCCGCATCGCCGATTCGCTCCGCCCCATCCCGGACTGAGCGTGCGCGCCGTCCGCGTCCACGAGTTCGGCCACCCTGAGGTCCTGAGGCTCGAAGACCTGCCGGAGCCCGAGCCCGTCGAGGGCGAGGTCCTCGTCCGCATACAAGCGGCGGGCGTCAATCCTGTCGACGCCTACGTGAGGGCGGGCGCCTATGTGGACCTGCCCGCCCTTCCCTACACGCCGGGAGCCGACGGAGCCGGAGTCCGCGCCGAGACCGGCGACCGGGTCTACGTGTCGGGCGCTCTCAGCGGCGCCTACGCGGAGTACGCGCTGTGCCGAAGCGGCGACGTCCACGCCCTGCCCGACGAGCTCTCGTTCGCGCAGGGCGCCGCCCTCGGCACGCCCTACGTGACGGCCCACCGGGCGCTCATCCAGCGCGCCGCGGCCGCGCGCGGCGAGCGCGTGCTGATCCACGGCGCCAGCGGCGGGGTCGGCATGGCCGCCGTCCAGTTCGCCCTCGCCTCGGGTCTCGACGTCACAGCAACGGCGGGGAGCGAGGCGGGGAGCGACCTCGTCGCTGCGCTCGGCGCCGTGCGCGTGCTCGACCACCGCGACCCCGCGCATCTCGAGGCGGCCGCGGCCGTCGCCGGCGGCCGCGGCTTCGACGTCGTCATCGAACTGCTGGCGAACGCGAACCTGGGCGGCGACCTCACGGTCCTCGCGCCACGCGGCCGCGTCGTCGTCGTCGGCAGCCGCGGCAGTGTCGAGCTCGACCCCCGTGACCTGATGAACGCCGAAGGCAGCGTGCTCGGGATGCGCCTGCCCAATGCCACGGCCGAGGAGAAGGCCGCCGCTCACGCGGCGATCGCCGAGGGCATGAGCGACGGCTGGCTGCGACCTGTCGTCGGCCGCGAACTGCCGCTCGCGGAGGCTGCGCGCGCCCACAGCATCCTCATGGAGCGCCCCGCGCTCGGCAAGCTCGTGCTGGTGCCGTAGTCTAGCGGCCCGCGCTCGCAACGACCTCGGCAGAGTGTCCTCACCCCAGAAGGAGCTCGACATGACCGACTACCGCGCCCGCAGCATGTGGCTCGACGGTGTGCCCGGAGCGCTGACGCCGCGGCCGTCGCTGCCAGGGCCGCTCGACGTGGACGTCGCGATCGTCGGCGCCGGATTCACCGGCCTGTGGACCGCCTACTACCTCAAGAAGGCCGACCCTCACCTGCGCGTCGTGGTGCTCGAGCGCGAGATCGCCGGCTTCGGCGCGTCCGGGCGCAACGGCGGCTGGTGCCACACGACGTTCCCCGGATCACGGGAGGCCGCCGCGAAGACCCACGGTCGCCAGGCCGTCGTCGACCAGCAGCGCGAGCTGCACGCGACGGTGAAGGAGATAGCGCGCGTCGTGGCCGACGAGGGCATCGACGCGCGTTTCCGCATCGGTGGGCAGCTCGACCTCGCCACGACCCCCGTCCAGCTGCTGCGCGCCCGGGAGACCCTGGAGTACGAGCGCAGCTGGGGATTCGGCGAGGACGACTACGCCTTGCTCGGCGCCGCCGAGATGCGGGAGCGCATCCGTGTGGCCGGGTGCCTCGGCGCCGTCTACACGCCGCACGGCGCCGCCGTCGACCCGGCCCGCCTCGCGCGCGGCCTGGCCGACGTGGTGGAGCGCCTCGGGGTGCCGATCTACGAGCGCACCCCGGTGACGCGCATCGAGCCACACCTCGCCGCGACCGCCTCCGGCGACGTCCACGCCGGCGTCGTCGTGCGCGCCACCGAGGCGTTCACACCGG
>CAYTRM010000351.1:0-3109 GCA_964440225.1 uncultured Thermoleophilia bacterium
GTCCGGTCTGTGGACGACGCTGAGATGAAGGACGCGGGTCACGCCGGGCCCCGGGCGCCGGCGGTGGCGTCGACGCGGCAGGCGCAGGTCAGCGCTCCCGCCGCCTGCAGGGACGACGGCGCCGGCAGCCCGAAGGCCTTTCGCCAGCGCGCGACCAGGTCTCCCGCCGAGGTGGCCATGCCGCCCTGCCGCCGCACCCCGTCCACGAGCTTCCAGTAGACCTCGTCGTAGCCCCGGGAGAGACGCGGGTCGAAACGGTTGTTGTGCCAGAGGAGGCTGGAGGCGCCGCCGCTCGCGCGGACGCGCGCCAGCACGGCGGCGGCCGCGCGCTCGGCCTCAGGCGCCGGAAGGGCGCGGTAGTGCGGCTGCTGCAGGGTCCCGTCCATCACCGCCAGGGGCAGCTCGACCAGGTCGAGGGGCCGCTCCTCGGCCAGTGAGTAGGGGCGGAAGGGGAAGGAGCAGCCGCAGCGGAAGCCCTCGTGTTCGGCGAAGGCGAGACTCGTGTCGTAGCTGAACCGGGCGCGCTCCAGCAGCGGCAGGGTCTCGTGGTAGAGGCAACGCAGGTAGTGGTAGCGGATCCCGTGCACCTCCGCGTGTGCCCTGCGCGCCAGGAGCGCCCGGTCGTCGATCAGCGGGTCCAGACCCAGGCGGTCGGCGTCGTTGCCGTGCAGGCCGATCTCGCGCCGATGCCGGGCGAGCAGCGAGAGCGCCTCGGGAATGCGTTTGCGGTACGTCTCCGGCTGGTTGCCGTCCTGCTTGTGCGTGTGACGGGCGATGACGAAGAAGGTGGACGCGACGCCGCGGGCATCCTCTCCGCCGAGGATCTGCGGGAAGGTCCAGAAGGGATCGGTGCGCCGTGGAACGTGATGGATCAGCCAGTCGCCGACGTCGCCGAGCTCGCGGCGCGCGGCGGCCCAGTCGCGGTGGAGCAGGCCGCGGGCCGTGCGGTAGCCCGCGGCGGCGAAGCCGCGTCGCGTCCAGCGCCAGAGATTGTCCAGGTCGTGCGTGAGCGCTACTGCGAAGCCTGCTTCCTCCCACATCCAGCCCGGTCGCGGCAGAGGCTCGAGCCCCAAGGCCGCGAGGCGCGGAGTCAGCGTGGCGCGGAGGAGTTCCACGTAGCCGTCGACGGCCGGTTCGTCGATCGCCAGCTCGGGGTTGGCGGCGAACACACCTGCGGAGTACGGAAGGCGACCGTAGCGGTCTCGCTCGGACGTGGTGCGCTCGTCCCAGCAGGCGAGGAGCGCGAACGACGAGGCGACGAGGTCACACGGCGCCGCGAATCCGGCCGGATCCGGCGCCGGGAAGGCGGCCACGACCGTGGGCGTGGCGGTGACGCCCGCTTGCGCCGCCGCATCCGCAGTGTGGCGTGTGAACGCGCCGGCCGGCAGCGGCCGCGTGGCGGCGAAGTGGTCCATCGCCACGTCGCTGCGAGGGACCGTCGGCACGCCGGGCACGGGGGCGGGCGCGTAGGCGAGAGCGGCTTCGCCCGCTCGCGCGGCGTCGCGGGTCACCTCGACCGAACGGCCCAGCGGCGCCAGAAGGGTCTCGAGCGCCCAGGCGGCGCGCGGCACGAACGACTCCGGCGCGTCGACGTAGACCTCGAGACTCGCGAGTGGCGGCGGCACCCGAGTCATACGTCCGCGCGGGCGCTCGGCTCACGCGTCACCACCTGGCGCGCCACCCGGTAGGCGTTGACGACTCCGGGCACAGGGTCCTTGAGAGAGTGGAGACCGTCGACGCGCGTGCCGCGCAGCGAGCGGAGGTACTCTGCGGCGTGCCGCTCGCGCCGGGCGATCTCGTGGATCGCCAGCGGCACATCCTTGTTGGCCACGATCCACTTCACTCCGTCGGTCTGACGCGGCGCCAGGTAGGGCTCGCGCGTGGCGTCGCGGTAGGCTGCGAGCGAGAGATCGACGCCGCTGGCGGCCGCCAGCCCGTGCCACTTCCAGTGCCGGGCGTTGACCTCCATCAGGCAGTAGCGTCCGTCACGCGGGTCGCGCTTGAACTCGACTTGGCTCACGCCGTGGAAGCGGAACTCCTGCAGCAGGTGGAGCGCCGCGTCCACGAGACTCTGGTTCCAGGAGCCGACGCCGGCGAGGCAACTGCCTCCGGCGTGCGGGTACTGGCGCAGCTTGTGGCCGCAGAAGACGGCCAGCGGCCGGGAGGCTGCGTCCAGGTACGAGCCGACGGTCCACAGTTCGTCCTCGCCGCCGGGGATGCGCTCCTGGAGCATCAGAAGCCCGAGGTCGTCCACCTTGTCGTAGACGCGCTCCAGTTCCGCCGGCGTTTCCACGTCGATGATATGGCGGCGAAAGCGCAGCTTGAACGCCAGTGAGTCCACCGGCTTGAGCACGGCGGGGAAGGCGATCTTGCCCGCCGCCTCCACCAGTTCCTCGCGGGACTCCACGAACACCGTCGTGGGCGTGTCCACGCCGGCGCTCCACGCGGCCTCGATCTGAGCCCGCTTGTCGTGGACACGCCGCATGACCTCCCAGCGCGAGAACGGCACGATGAAGGAGGGCTTCAGCCGCTCGGCGTGGCGCGAGAGCGGCCAGACGAACTCGTCGTGACTGGGGAAGACGACGGCGGGCTGGGGCAGCGACCGACCGAAGTCCTCGAGGAAGACGAGAAAGGCTTCTTCGTCGTCGAGAGGGTCGGGGCAGACGAGGCCGGCGGCGTAGCGCGAGCGGAGGCCGATGGCGCCGGGGTCGGGGTCCATGGCGGCGACCGGGACGCCGTGGCGCCCGAGGTCCCGGATGATGTCCAGGCCGCACGCATAGCTCACCTGTAGAACGACGGCGGGGGCTGTGGAGCCTGCCTTGCGCAGGAAGGTCGCCGGTCTCACGTGTCGTCCTTGGCTGCGTCGCCCTCGAGCGGCCCGCGCGTGATCGCCCGGCGGAGCTGTCGCGTGGTCGCGAGGAGCCCGGGCACGGGATCGGCGAAGTCGTAGAGCCCGTCGCGCCGCACGTCGGTGTAGGTCCGTATCCACGGAAGGAGCGCTCGCTCGCCCTTGCGCCACTCGTGCATCGAATCGCGCGCGTCGGTGAGGAAGATCGCCCACTTGCCGCCCTCCGTCTGGCGGGGCGCGATGAAGGGACGCCCCACTGCG
>CAYTRM010000352.1:0-3108 GCA_964440225.1 uncultured Thermoleophilia bacterium
GTCACCTCACTCTTCGAGGGGGTGGGTGTTGCGCTTAGTATCTGAATTCGCCGCGTCTAACAAGCGCGTCAACCTGACGCGCAGGAGCGTTTGGGCGCTTCGCGCAGTAAGCTGGTGGCGCGCAGGTTAATCGCAGGACGTTAGACGCAGCCGTGCGTGGGAGGTGACCAGTATGGATGACTTCGGAGGGCCGGACCCCACAGACCCGATCTGGATGGATCTCAGTACATCCCCTGACATGACTAGCGACAGGCAACGCGAACCTATCCACATGCCTGACGTCGATCCGAGTGAGGTCTGGGAGGACGTACCTCTCTACCGAGAGCTGAAGGGCTATGAGGGTGCTGACCTTGTAAACACGCTAAGGCTGGCGGCGATTCCGACACGGCATCGCGACACCAAACGTGGTGGAGGGATTCGCGCGCTCTTCACGGGCAGGGTAAACATGGTTCCGCAGGTTCCTCGGCGCTTCCTCTCCGAAGCGGCGCGCGTCGCTTCGGAGTTCCTCAATGAAGAGGACTTGGGGTAGTCAACCGTGCGCTCAATAGGCGTTCGTCAGGCAACTCAGCGCGTCTAACCCGCGCTTCAACTCGATGCGCGCACGATGTCGCATAATGAGAGCGCAAGCGCACGCGTTAAGCGCAAACACGTTGGGCAGACCGCGTCTAGGAGTGTCAATTGCCTGGGGGAACCACGATGGGACGTGAGGGCGCGTTTCGGAGAGGCTCGATTCTCACACTTGCCGCCATCGCTATCTCGGCAGCTGGGCTTGCGGCCTGTATCACGTTGGTGAACCTCGCTGCCATGGTGGTGATGGAACTGGGCGGTTTTGTTGCCACTGGCGGCCCGTACGAGATCGCACACCCCGCCCCAGGCTGGATCGCGCTCATGCCGATCTCGATAATCTCAGGCTTCGCGTTTGGTGGCCTGTCTTTGTGGGCGTCATCCCGGGTGGATGGCTACAACCTGATTCCTGCGGTGTGGACCGGACTGTTCGTATCTCTGGGCTTGCAGTTCGCGTACTTTGGGCTGCGCCCACCGGGGGGTGGAGGGCCGGCGTGGGCCTGGATCGCGTGCGCAGTCGTCTTCATCCCGATGGGCCTGGCACAAGCCCGGGGGGCAGTGACCGGCATCAGCTCGTTCTTCCCCAAGATGCACGCGCCTCGCGACGACGCCTACCAAGACAAGACGTATCGAACCGTCTATCTGACCCTCGTATCACTCGGCGCGCTTTTCGGAGTCATCGGCGGGCTCCTTCTGTTCCGCGCGGTCGCCAGCTAGACGTCGAACGCGTCCGTTGGGCGCCTCGGAAGGGTGAGTACCTGCTGCCACAGCAAGGGACGAAAGGCGACCATAGCGAAGGTCGAGATCGGAAACGAGATTCACTATCAAGGATTCCGCGTGCGAACGGCGTGCCCAACAATGGCATCGAGCGGACGGCGTCAGCGCTAGACTGAAGCGAGCGGTTGACCGCCGCTCATGCCAAACACGTTGGGCACATCACGGGCGGAGGTGATTCCGGGTGAGGCGTCTCGCGCTTATTCTCACGCTCTGCCTGCTTGCCGTCATCGCAGCTGGCTGCGGCGAGCAGGCCCCCGCCTCCGGGGTCTGGGGCATCGCGGTCAGTACCGAACCCGGTGCGCTCTCCCCCTCGTCCGAGCCGCTGCCCGGCGGCTTCACCCAGCCGTCGCCAGACCCCGGTCGCCGCGTCCACGTCGTGCCAGCTCCCGACGCCCGCATCATCGTGCGCAGGGTGGACCGCGACGACGGCAGCCGCGGTGAGGTCGTCGCCCGCACCTGGGCCACCGCCGAGGGCCTCTTCCTCGTGCGCCTCTGGCCTGGGGGGTATGTGGTCGGGGCGAAGGACGATCCCCTGTCGTGGGTCCCGCTTACCGTCAGCCCTGACCGCTACACGAACGTCATGGTCCGTCTCGGCATGCGCTTCGGCGACGTCGGCTTGCCCGGGCCCGTGGCGGCAGGTGAGTGAGTGCCCAACAAGCGGATCTTGGTGATGCGTCCAAGCACTATGGTTGAATCCTCAGGCCGCAGTGCGCGCAGGTTATGCGAAGAGTGTTAGCCCGACGCTTGCCCAGCCGTTGCGGCCCTCGTCCTCACCCAGGAGGCAAGTTGCTCTTCCGTCGTCTCACCGGCAGCCAGGCTGAGCATCACCGTGACGACCTCCGCTTCGTCCGCCTCGAGCGGGGCTCCGTTGAGCTCGAGGAAGACCGCCATGGTGACGAAGGCGATGCGCTTGTTGCCGTCGTGGAACGGGTGACCGGTAGCGAGGCCGTGGGCGTAGGCGGCCGCCAGTTCGGCGAGGTCTGCGTCAGGGCGATAGGCGCGCCGCTGCAGCGGCCGGGCGAGAGCCGCCTCGAGGGCGTGCTCGTCGCGCAGGCCGGGCATGCCGCCGTGCTCGCGGATGAGGTCGAACTGCACGGCCTCGACGACCAGGCGGTCGAGGAAGCGCGGCTCTCCGCTGCGCCTTGCCACCGGCTACTTGGCGAGCTCGCGCAGCGCGTTGCGGTAGCGCCCGGCCACCTTGCCCGCAATGGCGAGCGCCTCCTCGACCTCGGGGTCGTAGGGCGTGAGCAGGATGCCGCGCTCGGTCTCCACGGCGAGCACCGTGTCGCCGGCCTCGAGGTGCAGGCGTTCGGCCATGTCCTTCGGGAGCGTGGCGCTGATCGAACCGCCTGCCTGGCGGAGCTTGAGTCCGCGGGTCATGGCTTTCCTTCCCTGGAATCGCAGTAGCATATGAATGCTACCACACATTGGCGCACGGCTAACAATCGCATCAACCTGTCGCGCCCAAGCGATGTGGTTGTATCCTCAGACCGCAGTTCGCGCGGGTTACGCGCGGTGCGTTGGGCGGACCCAACGCGCAGCGCGACGAGGGAGGCTTGATGGAGGGGCTTGAGCCACGGGACTGGGATCCTCGGGAAGCTCGCGAGGAGGCGGCGCTCACGAGGACGAGTCCATGGCTGGCCGTGCTCGTCCTACTCGGCATCGCCATCATGGTCGTCATCGCCCTCGTCCTGTTCACGGGTCTCGTGGGGCCCGTGCTCAATTTCTTCGGCGAGTGGATCAAGTATGGGCCGTGAGCGGCGGCCC
>CAYTRM010000353.1:0-3081 GCA_964440225.1 uncultured Thermoleophilia bacterium
CATCCGCGTCGGCGGCGAGAGCCGGAGCCGGAGCGCCGTCAAGGTGGCCGGCGAGCGCCGCTACCGCGGCTACCGCACCGACCAGGAGGTCGGCGTGCGCCAGTTCGAGCTCGCGCTGCGGCGCCTGCGCCAGCTGAGCTCGCGCAACGAGGGCGTGCCCGACGAGCTCGACCTCGACGAGACCGTGGAGGAGACGGCGAGCAACGCCGGCCGCCTCAGCCTCGTCTGGCGCAAGAGCCGCAAGAACGCCGTCAAGGTGCTGCTGCTCATGGACGTGGGCGGCTCCATGCACCCGTACATCCGCCTCTGCAGCCAGCTCTTCAGCGCCGTGAACCGCAGCAGCCACTTCAAGGACCTGCGCTTCTACTACTTCCACAACTGCGTCTACGACTGGCTCTACACCAGCACACGCATGACGTCATCCGAGGCCATCTCCACCCGGCGCGTGCTCCAGGAGCTGCCCAGCGACTACAAGCTCATCGTCGTCGGCGACGCGGCCATGGCCCCCAGCGAGCTCATGGCCCGTAACGGCATCATCTGGTGGGGCCACCTCAACGACGAGCCCGGCATCGAGTGGCTCCGGCGGCTGCGCGCCCACTGCGACCGCTCCGTGTGGCTCAACACCAGCCCCGAGAGCGACTGGGATCGCACCTACGGGAGCGTCACGCTGCGCAAGGTCCGCGAGGTCTTCCCCAAGTTCGAGCTCACGGTGGATGGCCTGACGGCCGCGACGCGCAAGCTGATGGTCCGCTACTGAGACGACGCCCGTGGCGGGCCCGCTCCGGACCTGCCGACCGGCCACTTGGCCGAACGTTCCATTCAGTGCGGCGGCCGGGCGGCCGATACTTGCAGTGGCGAGCAATGGCAGACCAGCGAAACGACATCGTGAGCGACGGATCCTCTTACGCGCTCGTCCGCAGTGACGGCGGGCCGGACGACGTCGTCCTCAGCGAGACCCTGGTGGCGCTCGCCGAGCAGATCGCCCGCGCGCTCGACTGCTTCGAGTGCTGCATCTACGAGTACCTGCCGGAGCGCGAAGCGCTGCGCGCCCAGGCGATCTGGTCGCGGAGACTCACGCAGCGCGACCGCGAGTGGATCGGTGAAGTGCACGCGCTCGACGAGATCCTCGGGCTCGAGCACGTCATCCGCCGTGGGGAGGTCTGCGTCGCGTACCGGGATGACGACGTCGACAGGGCGGCGTCGGGATTCGGGAGCATGGAGTACTGGGGCGAGTCCGCCGTGATCTGGGCGCCGGTCGCGCACGGCGACAAGGTGCTCGGCATCCTCGAACTCACTGAGAAGGATCGCCCGCGCACCTTTGACGAGGCCGACAAAGCGCTCGTCCGTCAGATGGCCTCGCTCGCCGCGATCGCCCTCCACAATGCTCGTGTCTCGCGGGCCGTCGAGGAGCGCAACCGTCAGCTCACGGCCTTGATCGACTCGTCGCGGGCGATGATCTCCACCCTCGACCTCGACGAGGTGCTCGACATCGTGTCACGCCAGGCGGCGCTGGCCCTGGACGCGGGCTCGAGCTACATCTACGGCTACGACGCCGAGGCCGAGGCCATGATCTGGCTCGCCGAGTACCAGCGTGACCCCAGCCACGGCTTCGAGGAGCCTCTCGGCACCGTCTACCCGCTCGCCGACCTGCCGCAGGACTTCGCAGTCGTCTGCACGCGACGGCCGGTGGAGGTCCACATCGACGACCCCGGGCTCGACGCCGTGACCCGGGAGCAGCTCGAGGACTGGGAGGAGCAGTCGTCGCTCATGGTGCCGCTTCTGGTGGGCGACGCCGTGGTCGGCGCCCTCGAGGTGAGCGAGGCCGGTTACCCTCGCCGCTACACCGAGGAGGAGGTCGCCCTCTGCGTCGCCCTCGGGGAGCAGGCCGCCGTCGCCATCCACAACGCCCAGCTCTACAGCACGCTCCAGCAGCAGAAGGCGATCATCGAGCGTCAGGCGACCACCGACGGGCTGACCGGACTCGCCAACCACCGCTACTTCTGGGAGCGGCTGCGCGCGGAGGTCGCCCGCGCCCTGCGCTACGGCCACCCCCTGTCGCTCCTCATGCTCGACCTCGACGACTTCAAGGCCGTCAACGACCGCTTCGGCCACCCCGCCGGCGACCAGGTGCTGCAGGCCATCGGCGCCGTGCTCGGCGAGGAGGTCCGCCAGGGCGTCGACATCCCGGCACGGTACGGCGGCGAGGAGTTCACCGTCGTGCTCCCCTGCACCGAGTCCATCATGGACGACGGCGCCACCCTCGACGGCGCGGTGACGACGGCGAAGCGCATCCATCAGGCCATCGCGGATCTCCGCCCGCCGCTCGACGACGCCGCCTGGACGGGGATAACCGCGAGCATCGGCGTCGCCACACTCCCGGTGCACGCCACCGACGCCGAAGACCTGGTCAGCAAGGCCGACCAGGCGCTCTACCGGGCCAAGCGCCTGGGCAAGGACTGCATCGCCGTCTACATGCCCGAGGACGAGCCCGACTGACGCGTCCTCAGGGCTTCGCGCCGAGACAGTAGAACCAGCCGTCGCGGCAGCCGATGTAGATGCGGCCGTCCCAGATGACGGGGGTCGACTCGAAGGCGCCTTCGGCGAAGAACTGATCGCGCTCGCTGAGGCTCACCGTCCAGTACGTACCGTCGCCGTTGGCGCTGGGGAGCGCGCCGGCGTCGCCCTTCTCGGCCGGCGCGTACTCGAGGTCGAAGAGGTGCACGCGCTGGTCGTAGCTCGCGGCCACCAGCGCGTCCTCCACCATGATCGGCGTCGAGATGGCGCCGCCGTTCCAGATCTTCGCCACCTGTACCGGCGTCTGCAGGCCGCGTTCGCGGTTCGGACCCCGCACGGTGGCTTCGGCCATCGTGTCCTGGGAGATCACGTAGAGGTACCCGTCGACGGCGCTGAAGGCGCAGATGGCCGGGTACTGCCCGCCGGGGTTGTACTCGTCGTTGACCGCGGCGGAGCCCACGATGCCGCCGTCCCAATCCCCGATCTTGCGGTCGCCGGTCGGGAAGTACCACACGGCCGCCTCCGCCGCGGGCTTCGACGGGTCGAGACACAGCATCCCGCCCTTGC
>CAYTRM010000354.1:0-3079 GCA_964440225.1 uncultured Thermoleophilia bacterium
GTCGAGACCGGAGTCGCGCAGGATGACGTTGATGTCGGCGCGCCCGTCGATGCGCACGACGACGCGCCACTCCTCGGCGGTGAGCTTGAGCCCGCCGGCCTCCTCCACCCGGTCGCTGGAGGAGAGGTGCGGCACGCGCTCGAGCGAGCCGAGCTGCTCGAAGATGAGCGCCCACTCGTCGATGCGGCGGCAGCCCTCCATGACGACCGTCTCGACGCTCATCTCCACGAGGATGTCCTCCTGGGCGATGCTGTCGTCGACCCCGAACTCGAACTCGCCGTCGGACCAGCTGAAGAAGTTGAAGGCGGCGTCCTGGATCTGCTCCCGTACCGCCTGCTCCAGCGTGGCTCGGTCGATACGCCCCTTGTCGAGGAGGATCCTGCCGATGCGCGCGCCCTCACCGGCCTTCTGCTGCGCGGCGAGCGCCTGCCGCAGCTGCTCGCCGGTGATCGCCCCGGCCTTGACGAGACGCTCGCCGAGCGGCAGCTGCTGCGGCACCGAGAACGCGTAGCAGATCATCCCGTTACGAAAGAAGATCTTGCCCCACTCACCCTCGCGGCGGATGGTGAGAGAGCCGCTCTTGGCGCTCATCTTCACGAGCTGGAAGATGTTGGGGAGACTGAACTCCTGCAGGTTGCCCTGGAGCAGCACGGCGTACCTTTCCTGATGGATGACCGCGGGCGCGCGTGAAGCCGCGCGCGGCGCGCGCCCTGTAACCTACATCGGCAACGGCAGCGCCGACTTGAGGTTACGTCGCGGCGTCGGCGTTGGACGCCGGGCGGGCGCCGCCGGGGCCGCGTGGCGGCGCGCCGGGGTCGTTGCCGGGAGCGGCGGGACCGTGGTGCGCGGCGCCGACCTCGACCGCTTCGCCGAGCGCGTCGCCCGCCGCAGGGCCGTCGGGCAGGCACACCGGCGCTTCGCAGCACCCCCCCATGAGACGGCTGCGCCGCAGGGCGAGCACGGCGCCGAGGGCGGTCGCGAGCGCGGCGACGCCGCCGACCGCGACCGCCCAGCGCACGCCGAACCCGCGCACCAGCAGGCCGGTGACCGGCCCGCCGATGGGCGTGCTGCCGAGGAAGACGATCGACCAGAGCGCCATGACACGCCCGCGCATGGCGCCCTCCGCGTTGACCTGCAGGAGCGCGTTCGTCGTGCTGATGAAGAGCACTCCGGCGCCGCCGAGCAGCACCAGCAGCACGAGAGCGAAGTAGTAGCCGGGCGCCACGGCCAGCCCCATCGTGACGACTCCGTAGGCGAAGGTGCTGGCCATGAGCAGACGGCGCGAGGGCTGCCCCCTGCTCGCCATGAACAGGGCGCCGGTGAGCGCCCCGACGCCCATGGCCGCGGAGAGCGCGCCGTAGGCGCCGCCGCCGCGGCCGAACACGTCCTTGGTGAGGAGCGGGAGGGTCACGGAGTAGTTGTAGGCGAGCGTGCTCACCACGGTCATCATGAGCAGCGGCACGCGCAGGGAGGGCGTGCTCCACACGTAGCGCAGCCCGGCGCGGATCTGCCCGGGCAGACGACGCACGGGCTTGCTGCCCTGCAGTTCCCCGGTGCGCATGAGCAGCAGCGCCACGATCACGGCGCCGAACGTCGCCGCATTGACGAAGAAGCACAGCGACACCCCGACGCCGGCGATGAGCAGACCGCCGATCGCCGGCCCGACGATGCGCGACGCGTTGATGATCACGGCGTTCAGCCCTACCGCGTTGGCGAGGTCGTCGGGGCCCACCATCTCGTAGACGAAGCTCTGCCGGGAGGGCATGTCCATGGCCACGGCGGCGCCCGTCAGGCCGGCGAGCACCCAGATCATCCACACCGTGACGACGTCGGTGACCGCGAGCACGCCCAGGATGAGCGCGAGGACCGCGGCAACGGACTGGGTGATCAGGAGCAGCTTGCGCTTGTCGACGCGGTCGGCGAGGACGCCGGCCCAGGCGCCGAGCACGAGCACCGGCCCGAACTGCAGGCCGACGGTGATGCCGAGGTCGATGCCGCTGCCCGTGAGCTCGAGGACCAGCCATCCCTGGGCGACGGACTGCATCCAGGTGCCGCTCATCGACACCGTCTGGCCGATGAAGAACAGCCGGTAGTTGTAGATGTGCAGCGAGCGGAAGGTGCGGCGCAGCAGGCTGGGCCGCGGCGCAGCCGCGGCCGCCCCGGCGTCTGCCCGGCGCGTGTTGCTCAACGGCCCACGGCCGTCCGGGAGACCCGCATCGTCACCCGCGCCGGAGGTACGCGAGGCCGGCGGGAACCTCGAGCCTGCAGAGCTTCGCGGTGCGGGGCATCGGCGGCACCTCCAGCGAGCGTCTTCCGGCCGTCACGCGGGTGCGCGACGTACCGCTTGAGTCTACGCCAGACCGCTTGCGGGAACAGCGTCGGGTGAGCAGACCTGCCGGGCGGGCGCGGCGGAGCGCCCGGCCCGCCGCCAAAGGAGTCGCCGATGACCGTCAAGACGACGCCCGAGCTGAAGGACCAGATCGCGGCTGCTCTCGCGGCGGGCTATCGGCTGTACGAGGAGCGCCGCTGGGTGCCGGCCTGAGACGGCCCTCGGTCACGACCGGGTCCCGTTTCCGACGCAGCGGCTCCCGACGGCGCCGTCGCGCTGAGTGTTGCACTCTCCGACCTCCTGCGTTACCCTTCCCTAACGATTCACGTTAGGCTAACCTAACTGCACTCGTTCGGGTAGGCAAACAACCGGGAGGACATCGTGACACTCCGCGAAGCGCGGCGCGGCCGCCGGGTCAGGATCGTCGCGATCGCCGACGACACCTGCCGCGCGCAGTGCGTGAGGTTCGGCATCGGCGAGGGAACGGTCATCGACTCCGCCGAGACACTGCCCCTGGGGCCGGTGCTGGTGCGTCACCGGCGTCAGGAACTCTGCCTCGGGCGCAGGCTCGCAGGGCGCATCCGCGTCGAGGAGGTGGGAGGGTGAGCGCCACGGCCACGTGTCACAGCCGCCGCAGCGCCGCGGCGGCCGAGGCCCCGGCCGGCGCCCGCAGGATCGTCCTCGCCGGCAACCCCAACGTCGGCAAGTCCCTCTTCTTCAACGCGTTCACCGGACTCTACGTGGACGTCT
>CAYTRM010000355.1:0-3069 GCA_964440225.1 uncultured Thermoleophilia bacterium
GCCGCCGTCCAGGCGGTAGCCCCGGATCGAGAAGAGCGCGCCGGCGGCGAGCGCCACCAGGAGCAGCCGGCGCATGCGGCGCCGGCGCGGACGCCTGGTCTCGGCCGTCGCCGCCGGGACGCGGTAGCGGGTCGGCGCCTCGGACGCGAGCCGCGTAGGGCCCCCCGCCGCCGGCGGTGGGACGGCGAGCGCCGTTGCGGCGCGACTCGGCCCGGCGGCCGGGTCGTGGCCCGCCCCGCCCGAAGCGGCCTCGGCCGGGCCGGCCGACCCGCGCGCCCCAGCGAGCGGAGCCGGAGACGACGGAGGGGCGGCGGCGCGCACCCGGCGCAGCGCCTCCGCGAACTCCGCGGCCGTCTGGTACCGGTCGTCCGGGTCCTTGCTCAGCGCCCGCATGACGACGGCGGCCAGCGCCTCGGACACGGCCGGCGAGAGGGTCCTCGGGTTCGGCGGCGCGGCGGAGACGTGCTGCATGGCCACGGCGACGTCCGTCTCGCCGCGGAAGGGGACCCGGCCCGTCAGCATCTCGAACAGGACGACGCCGAGACTGTACAGGTCGGAGCGTTCATCGGCCGTCCTGCCCTGCGCCTGTTCCGGCGAAAGATACGACGACGTGCCGAGCATCACCCCCGTGCGTGTGAGCGCCGAGGCGCCGACCCGGGCGATGCCGAAGTCGGCGACCTTGACGCGGCCGTTCTCCTCCAGGAGGACGTTGTACGCGGTGACGTCGCGGTGCACGATCTCGTTCTCGTGCGCCGCGCCCAGGGCCGCGAGCACGGCGAGCGCGACCGTGAGTGCCTCGTCCGGCGCGAGCGCGCCGTCACGCCGCACACGCTCCTTGAGCGACTCGCCGCGCACGTACTCCATGGCGATGTACGCCGTGCCGGCGACGCTGCCGCGGTCGTACACCGCGACGATGTCGGGGTGGTTGAGGCTCGCGGCCGCCCGCGCCTCGATGCGGAACCGCTCCACGAACTCGGCGTCCTCGGCAAGGCTCTTCTTGAGCACCTTGACGGCGACGCGGCGCCCCAGCGTCTCGTCCTCGGCGAGGTAGACGTCCGCCATGCCGCCGCCGCCCAGCCGCGAGATGATGCGGTAGCGGCCGTCGAGGAGCCCGCGCCGTGAGGAGGCGCTGCGGCTGTCTTCGGAGGCCGCGCCCTCGCCCTGGTCGGGAGCGGAGCCTCGGCCACGGTCGTGATCGTTCATCAGAGCATCCGGCACGGTCGCTGGTCGGGACGGCGCCGGCGGGCGCCGGCGAGGGGACGACGAGGAGACGCGGCGGCCTCAGGCCGGGTTCGCGACACTCGCCGCACCGGCCCGGCAGGCTCGCGGCGCGCCCCCCATGGAGCGCCGACAAGTGTAGACGACGGCGCGCCGCCTGTCGCCCGGCGGCGCCCCGCGCCGCCGGCTCCGCGATGCGCCGCTTGCCGCGGAGCGCTCAGCCGGCCTGCCGTTCGACGAGCAGTTGCAGCGCCTCGAGCTCGTCCTTCTCGAACCAGAAGAGGTCGCAGATGCTGCAGTAGTCGACTTCGACGGCGTACTCGTAGCTGTAGTGGCGGCGCACCATCAGCTTCGCGCAGCGCGGGCAGGGGACGAGCGGCACCTCGTGGCGGCCGCGCGCGGCGAGTGCGGCCTGCCGCAAGTGGTCGCCGCTCGCCGTCAGCCAGTCGGCCAGCCGGCGCTGGTCGTCGGTGAAGGCGACCTCGCGGCGCGCGAGCACCTTGCCGACCTGCGCGGTCTGGACGAGGCGGCCACCGCAGGTAGAGCAGACGACGACCTCCAGACCCTCGTAGGGCGCCGTGACGAGGCCGGCGCCGCAGGTCGGGCACTCCATGGCGCCCGCCGACGCATGGGCGACGGACGGCGCGGCCGGCGCGCTCGCCGCGCCGGGGACGCCGGGAAGGATGGGGCGGCCGGCGCCTCCGGCCGCGGGGCCGGGCGACCAGTGCTCGCGCCGCGAGAACGTGGTGGCCGCCTGCTCCGCCTGGCGCTCGAACTCGTCCGGAGGGACGTTGGCGAGCGTGAGGAGCGCCGCGACACGCTCGCTCAAGGGTGGATGCGTGTCGTGCCACGACCCCACCGGCCACCCCCGCCGGCCGCCGGTGGCCCTGATGCAGAGCGGCGCCAGGCCCTCCGGTATGTAGCCGGCGCCTCCCGGATGCCTGCCGATGATGCGCAGCGCCTGCGCAAGGCTGAGCGGATCGCGCGTGTATCGCGCCGCGGCGAGATCGGCCTGCCGCTCGCGCTCGCGGCTGAGGGCGGCGCTCGTCACCGACGAGGCGAGCTGCAGCGCCCACAGCCACCCGCGGAGCGTCACGGCGGCCAGCACCAGCGGCACGCCGCGCGTCCCGGCGCCGGCGTACGCGGCCTCCTCGAGCCGGTCGGACAGCGACGAGTAGACGCCGAAGAGCAGGCAGGAGACGGTCACGGTGACGTAGCTGCCGGACAGCACGTGTGCGAACTCGTGGGCCACCACTGCCGTGAGCTGCTGCCGCGAGAGCCGCGCCAGCGCCCCCTCGGTCACCCCGATCACGCCACCCCCGTGCAGGTCGCTGAACGCGAAGGCGTTGAGCCCGACCGTGCGCACCGTGAAGCACTCGATCCGCGGCGCGCCGGTGGCGATGCGCATCTCCTCGACGATGTTGGCGAGCCGCTCGTGGTAGCGGTCGCCGCGGTCGAGCGGCCGGCAGTGCATCGCCTTGACCAGACGGTCGCGGGCGCCGATCTGCGCGGCGCCCCAGTAGAGCAGCGAGACGACGAGCGCGACGGCGAGGATGACGGCGACGCCGCGCAGCGTGAACACCCAGGTGAACGTGTCGACGATCGGGAAGCTCACGTACAGGCTCAGCGAGACGATGAGGCAGGCCACCCACGCGGCGACGAAGACCATCCCCAGCAGCAGCGCGAACAGCAGCCAGATGCGCCAGCGCTTCTCGCGCTCTATCTCGAACAGACTGCGCCTCGTCGCCACCGTCACGCGCTCCCGAGTCACCCGCCGCTCCTCAGTCCCGTGCGTCCTTCACACTGCTTAACACTGTCGTAGTGGTTTCAACCATCGCGCTAGTGGTAATA
>CAYTRM010000356.1:0-3059 GCA_964440225.1 uncultured Thermoleophilia bacterium
AGATATGGACGACGCTCGGGCTCTTCGGTCTGATCTACCTGATCCTGTTCATCGCCTGGCTGCGCATCTTCCTCGGCATCATCCGCACGGGGCCGGAGGACGTCGCCGACATGCTGCAGGCCGACACCGCCGCCGGGCAGGCCGCTCCCGCCGGCGCGGGGAGGTGACGTGATGAGCCTCGAGAGCATCTGGTTCGTCCTGGTCGCGTTCCTGCTCACCGGCTACGTCGTGCTCGACGGGTTCGACCTCGGCGCCGGCGTGCTGTACCCCTTCGTCGCCCGGACCGAGGACGAGAAGCGCGTCGTGCGCGCGTCCATAGGACCCGTCTGGGACGGCAACGAGGTCTGGCTCGTGACGGGCGCGGGCGCCGTCTTCGCGGCCTTCCCGCTCGTCTACGCCATGACCTTCAGCGGCTTCTACCTGGCGATCATGCTGGTGCTGTTCGGTCTCATCCTGCGCGCCGTGTCGCTCGAGTTCCGCCACCGCGACTCGAGCTGGAGCCCGGTGTGGGACGGCGCCTTCCTGCTCGGCAGCTTCGTGCCGTCGCTGCTCGTCGGCGTCGCACTCGGCAACGTCATCCGCGGCGTCCCGATGAACGCCAACGGCGACTACACCGGGACCTTCCTGGAACTGCTCAACCCGTACGCGCTGCTGGTCGGCGTCACCGGCCTGTTCCTGATCATGACGCACGGTGCGGCGTGGCTGCTCGTGAAGACGGAGGCCGGCGCCCTGCACGACCGCGTCGCGCGCTGGCGCCGCGTCACCTTCTGGGTCTGCGTCGTGCTGGCCGTCACGACCTCGGCCGCGACCATCATCGGCGTCTCCCGCGCCTCGGACAACGTCCTCGGCCGGCCCGTCGGCTGGCTGTTCCTGGTCGTGCTGGCGGCGGCGCTCCTCTACACCATCTGGCAGATGACGAAGGAGGGCGGCGAGTTGCGCGCCTTCCTCGGCTCGGCGGTCACGATCGTCGCGCTCGCCGGCATCGCCGCCGTGGGCAACTACCCGGACATCGTGCCGGCCCGCGGCACGCCGGCCGAGACCAGCCTCACGGTCACCAGCGCGGCCTCGGGTCCCCTGACCCTCAAGGTCATGCTCATCATCGCTCTGATCGGCGTCCCCATCGTGCTCCTCTACACCGCGCTCGTGTACCGCACGTTCCGCGGCAAGGTGAGACCGGCGGACGCCGAGTACTGAGGCGCGCGGACGTTCTCGCGCCTTCGCGCCGAGCCTGTGGAACGGGCGCGGCGGGCCTTCCGGCCCGCCGCGCCCGTTCCCTGTGTGGCCCGTCGGAACAAATCATCACAAGTGCGGTAGACAGCCCGGCGGTAGTGAACTACCATGCGCATGATGAGAAAGGAGCGAATCTGTGCATTTGAGTGATTGCTTGTTCACTTCTCATATGGTGCGCGCCTCAGAAGGCCGCTCGCCTCGCTCGACAAGGGCCCTCGGCCCCACAGTCACATCCGCAGAATCAATCAGCTAGGGGGAGACATGCAGGAACGCAATCTCTTGGAAGAACTGGTCGACGTCAGCCCGGGCATGGAGATCTGGTGGGACTCGTCGCCGGTCATCTTCGGCAACTGGTGCGAGAAGCTGCTCGCCAAGGCGACCGACGGCGACAAGGAGATCCTCAAGCGCCAGTTCGCGCGCATGTACGACGCCGAGAACCCCATGGGCCAGCTCTTCCGCGGCGTCACCACCAACCCCCCGCTGTCGCTGGCGGCGTTCAAGGACGACCCCGCCCGCTGGGAGAAGGTCGCCGAGAAGATCCTCGCCGAGAACAAGGACCTCGACACCGAGGGTCTCTTCTGGGTCCTCTACAAAGAGGTCGTGAAGCAGGGCTCCGACATGTTCCTGCCGCTCTTCGAGGCGTCGGGTTACAAGGAGGGCTTCCTCTCCGGCCAGGTCGACCCGCGCAGCGCCTTCGACAAGGACGCGATGATGGCGCAGGCGCTCGAGGTCCACGCCGTCAATCCCAACGTGATGGTCAAGGTGCCCGGCACCGCGGTCGGCTACGAGGTCATCGAGGAGCTCACGGCTCGCGGCATCGCCACCAACAACACGCTCACCTTCATCCTCCCGCAGCTCATGGACTGCGCGAAGTCCGTCAACCGCGGTCTCGAGAAGGCCAAGGCCAACGGCGTCGACCTCTCCAAGTGGCGCTCGGTCATCACGCACATGGAGGCGCGCTACGGCGACCTCGGCGGCCTGCGTGAGGCCGGAGCCGAGGCCGGCGTCGAGATCACCGAGGGCGACGTGCGCATGGCCGAGCTGGCGATCTTCAAGAAGGCCTACCGCCTGATCCGTGACGGCGACTACCACAGCAAGATGCTCTCCTGCTCCCTGCGCCTCGGCCCGACCGTCGACGGCAAGCAGCAGATCTGGCACCTCGAGGAGAAGGCCGGCGCCGCCGTCGTCGTCACCTGCCCGCCGTCGCTCATCGACGAGTGCATCAACTTCCCGCATCCCGAGAACATCACCTTCAAGGCCGGCCAGATCGACGTCGATCCGCCCGCCGACGTCATGGACAAGCTCATGAAGGTGCCGTACTTCGCCCGCGCCTACGACGAGAACGGCTACACCCGCGCCGAGTACGACACGCATCCGGCGCTGGTCAAGACCCACGCGGCGTTCTCCAAGGCCACCAACGAGATGGTGGCGTTCGCGGACGGCTGCCTCAAGCAGGGCCAGTGCAAGGCCTGACGATACTCGCCTGACGATCTCGAGCACCACGAAAGGATCCACCGAATGACCGACATCAAGGACAAGATCAACCCCTACGTGTGGGCGGCTCCGGAGTACAACACCGGCATCCTCGACAAGGCGTGGGCGCAGCCCGAGATGGGCCGCATGATGCTGAACGAGAACCCGATGCCGCCGTCTGACGCGGTCGTCAAGGCGATCACCGACATGGCCGAGAAGGGCAACCGCTATCCGGACCGCGCCTATCGCCTGCGCGAGAAGCTCGGCAAGCTCCACGGCGTCACGGCGGAGCACATCGCCCTCGCCAACGGCTCCTCCGAGACCATCGACGCGATGATGCGCATCTTCCTGCAGCC
>CAYTRM010000357.1:0-3038 GCA_964440225.1 uncultured Thermoleophilia bacterium
GCGTGACGCCGGCCGCGGCGGCGGCCACGTGGTTCTTGTGCTCCCGCTCGCGGTCGATGAAGGTCTCGGTGCCGTCGCCCGGGATGCGCAGCACGTACTTGCCGCCCCACGGGATGTCGGGGCGCCCGGTGACCGTGAGCACGTAGTTGTGGTTGGTGATCCCTCCGCCGAGGGCCTCCCAGGTGACGTCGAGGCCCTTCCAGTCTTCTATGCGGGCGATGATCGCCTCGGGAGTGAGGTGTTCGTCGGCTGGCACGTCTTTTCACCCTTTCCTTGACAACGAGATCAGCGCGGCCGGTACGCGGGGCGCGGCTGCGCGGCGCGAGCGGCAAAACGCGATGGTGTCGATGGACGCGTACATGATGCGGTCAGACCACCTCGCACTGCGGGCCGGCCCGTTCGATCTCCTGGCAGATCTCGACGCTGAGGCCGCTGTCGACCACGACCACGTCGATCTGGTCCAGCGGACAGATCACCACCGGGCCCACCAGGCCGATCTTGGCGCTGTCGGCCATGACGATGACCTCGCCCCGCGTGCGCCGGATCATGGCCAGCTCGAGATCGGCCACCGCGAGGCCCGCCGTGGTGAGGCCGGCGCTCACGTCGAGGCAGTCGGCCCCCAGCAGCGTCTTGTCGGCGTTGAACTGCCCGATCATGTCGAGCGACCACGAACCCCCGACCGCGCCGAGCTGCGGGCGATACAGGCCGCCGAGAAAGACGAACTCCACGGACGGGTCGCGCGCTTCGTGCGCCGCGGCCAGGTTGTGCGTGACGATCCGCGCCTCGGTGCCGGGCTCGATGTGCCGCGGCACCTGCGCCGCCGTGCTGCCCGAGCCGAGAAAGATGGTGTCCCGCGGCTCGATCATCGCGGCGGCGACCTTGGCGATCCGCGTCTTCTCGGCCGACTGTGCGGTGACGTCCCGGGCGTAGTCCTGCTCGTCCGTCACCCGGCGGCGCATGACGGCGCCGCCGTAGGTCCGCTTGAGGACGCCCTCCCGCTCGAGCAGCACCAGGTCGCGGCGAATCGTGATCTCCGAGACGCCGAGGTCCTCGCTGAGCTCCGTCACCCGGACGGCGCGCCGAGCCGCGAGCGCGGACACGATCCGCGATCGCCTCTCGGCAGGTAGCATCTCTCGAACGTCTGCCACGGACGGCTGGTTCCTTCCCGAGGACCTCCCCTTTGTGCCTGAACGATCATGACCAGACAGGGTCGGTCAAAGATGATCACATCTTATGATCACCTTCCTTCTTGTCAAGGCCTGGTGAGGACTCTGTGACAAGAAGATGAACGCGGAGGGGGAGGAGAGCCGCCGCAAGGCGGACCGCCGGGGCCTCAGGCCTTCTGAAGCAGCAAGACTCGCGCGTTACCCGACGGCAACCGCCTGAAGGAGTACAGCCGGCAGATGGACTCGATCGTCCTCCGGTCGTAGAAGCTCACATGAGTGGTATCTCGCGCGTAGTGCCACTCGGAGAACTCCCGACACGGGGTCCACAGTTCGGTCATGACCACGAGGAGACCCTGCGGCCGAAGGACGTCACGGATGAGCCGCAGCTCTCTGCCAGGCCAGAACAGGTGCTCGAACACCTCCGTTGCGAAGATGAAGTGGAACCGACCCGGCGGTAGCACCTTCGGCTCGAAGAAGGGGTCGTAGTCTTCGCAGCGCAGGCCTCTGCGCGCAAGCAAGACCGACAAGGTGGGGACGGGGCCACAGCCGAAGTCGAGACCTCGCATCGATTCGTCCAGGTACGGCAGCGCGGGCGCGATGGCCTGTTCGAGAAAGCGCACGTACCCGGGGTGCTGCGGTCCGTTGCGGTGGGTGGCGTACCGCCTCTTCTCGTCCTCGGGCGACGGCAGCGACGCCCTGTCCATGAAGATCAGCCGGCAGGCGGAGCACTCCGAGTAGCCGAAGCCGAGAGGTCCGCGGAGCCGGACGAAGGATCCCCTGTGCGAGCAGAGGGGACACTCGGCATCTGCCGTGGTCGAGGTCACGGCCCTCCTTCGCCGACCCCCATGGGGCGTTGCCGGCGCTGGTCACGACAACCCTACACTTACGTCACAGTAGTGTACCCGACATGCCGGCGCCCCGGGTCATCGACGACAGACCGGGCAGTGAGGCCGGGGCATGGATCCGAGACACGATACGCACCAGCGTCCCTCGCAGGCGGCCGACGCGGGCTTCACGCAGATCGGCGACGGCGAGGGCGGAGAGTATGTCCGAGACGACGCTGACCACCTTACGGCCGAACCGGTCCACCAGCCAGCCGACGAGCGGCGCCACCGCGACCGCGGGGAGGGCGCTCACCGCGGCGACCAGGCCTGCCGACGCCGCGGACCCCGTCCGCTCCAGCACCAGCCACGGGATCGTCAGCATGACGATCGCGTTGCCGACGCCGGATGCGAGGTTGGCGGCCTCGAGCAGGATGATCGGGGTCAGCCGACGTGGTCGTCGGCTCACCTCCGCCGCCTGCCTGCCGACCGGCCCGGCACCGCTCGGTCTCCGCGCGCCCCCTGCCCGTTCAGGAAGGACGAGAAGACCGCCCGCACCGCATCGCGCGGCACGAGGTCCTCTGCGCCGACCGCCTCCCACCCCGCGTAGACGAGCGCGACGAAGGCGCGCAGCTGCCACTCCACGGGGAGGCCTCCATCGAGGAGCCCCTCCTCGCGCCCCCTGTCGAGTTCGCCGCCGACGGCCTCCTGCAGTCCTTCGATACGAGCTGCGACCTCCTCGTCCCGCTCGAGCCAGTCCTCCGCGGCGAGAAAGTGGAACTTCGCCCCAAGCGGGACGAGGACCTCGATGACCTTACGGAGGACCTCGAGCGCGTCTCCCCGCCCGAGCGGGGCAGTCCGCATCCCGGCCTCTACCGAGCTCAGGGCGTCGAGGGCCGTGGCCCGGAGGAGCGCCTCACGCGAGGAGAACGCGCGGTGCAGCGTCGCGCGGCTCAGCCCCGCGGCGCGCGCGATCTCCTCCAGTGTCGCGCGGGGGTTCGCAGCCAGGACCGCGGAAGCCGTGTCGAGGATCTCGCGGGCGGAGACATCG
>CAYTRM010000358.1:0-3037 GCA_964440225.1 uncultured Thermoleophilia bacterium
GGCGTCACCTCGCTCACCCACATGCAGGTCTACTCGCATCAGGTGCCCGGCGGCATGATCAGCAATCTCGAGAGCCAGCTCAAGGAGCAGGACGCGCTCGACCGCCTGCCCGAGGTCCTCGAGGAGATCCCGGTCGTCCGCGCGGAGGTCGGCTTCCCGCCGCTGGTGACGCCGATGAGCCAGATCGTCGGCACCCAGGCCGTGCTCAACGTGCTGTCCGGACGGCGCTGGCACATCGTCCCCGACGAGATGAAGCAGTACCTGCGCGGCAAGTACGGCGCGGCGCCCGGCCCCGTCTCCCAGGAAGTCCTCGCGCGCGTTCTCGAGGGCGAGGAGCCCATCGGCGTGCGCCCGGCGGACCTTGTCGACGAGACCGTCGAGGACTATCGCGCGGAGATCGGTGAGCTGGCGCGCTCAGAGGAGGATCTGCTGAGCTACGCGCTCTTTCCCCAGACCGCCCGCCTCTACCTTGAGCGCCACCACGTCGGTCCCGAGTCGGACGTGTTCCAGATCCACGACCGGTACCTGGCGTCCCAGCCCGGCGCGGCCCTGCTCGAGCAGAGCGCCGACCGCGTCAAGGACATCCTCGGCATGATCGAGGAGAGCGAGGTCGACGAGGTCGTGATCGAAGAGGGAGACCTCAAGATCACGGTGCGGAAGGCGGGCGCGGAAGCGGCCGCGCCGGCGGCGCCGCAGGCGCCGCAACCCGCGGCCGCGTCTCCGGCGGCCGACGCCGGCGACGGCTCCAACGGCTTCCACATGGTCCGCTCGAAGTGGGTGGCCACGTTCTACCGGTCGCCGTCGCCGCAGACTCCCGTGTTCGTCGAGGTCGGCGACACGGTGGAGGCCGGGCAGACGCTGTGCATCCTCGAGATGATGAAGATGATGAACGAGCTCACGGCCGACGTCGGCGGCGTGGTGCGCGAGATCCTCGTGAGCGACGGTGAGACGGTGCAGTACGGCCAGCCGCTCTTCGCCATCGAGCCCGCGTGAGGCCGGCTTCGGCCGCTGCCCGGTGACGACGGCGCCACCCAGCCGCAAGCAGGCGCGCCGAGACGCCGTGTTCCTGCTGTATCAGACCGACGTCACCGACATGCCCATGAGCGAACTCGTCAAGGGGCAGCGCCTGCGCGAGGGGTACGCGCCCGACGAGTTCACCGTCACGGCGGTGCGTGGGGTCCTCGAGCGGATCGACGAGCTCGACGCCGAACTCGAGGCGCACTCCACGAGCTGGGCGGTGCAGCGCATCGCTCCACTCGAGCGCAGCATCCTGCGCCTGGCGCTCTGGGAGATCGAGACGGAGGTCACGCCGCCGGAGGTTGCGATCGACGAAGCCGTGCGGCTCGCCAAACGGTACTCGACGGACGAGGCCGGGGTGCTCGTCAACGGGATCCTCGGAGGCGTGCTGCGCGACCGGGAGGGTGATGATGGCGGACCCGGCGACTGACAAGGCGGCCGCGAGGTCTCGGGCGGAGGCGCTGGAGCGGCTGCGCGAGACCCTGCGCCAGCTCGAAGAGCTTGAGCCACGCCTGGCGGCGGCGTCGTCGCCCGAGGTCGAGATGAGCCTTCTCGAACGGGCGACCGAACAGGTCGAGGAGGCCGGCCGGCTGCTCGAGCGCCTCGGCCGCGTCGCGGGGTGAGGCGGCGGCTGTGACTGCCGACCCGGCGGCGGGGTATCCCGCCGATCTGCTCGAGCTCGCCGAGACGTATCTGCAGCAGCTCGACTTCCGAGCGGACCCCCGCGCCGCCACGCTCGCCGAGGCGATGCGCTATTCGCTGCTCGCCGGCGGCAAGCGCATCCGCCCGGTCCTCACGCTGGCAACGGCGCGCAGTCGCGGCGCCGACCCGCGCGCGGTCCTGCCCGCCGCCTGCGCCCTGGAGTTGATCCACACGTACTCCCTGATCCACGACGACCTGCCGGCGATCGACGACGACACGCTGCGTCGCGGCCGTCCGACCTGTCACGTCGCCTACGGCGAGGACGTCGCGATCCTCGCCGGCGACGGGCTCTTCGCGGAGGCCTTTCGCCTGCTGCTGACGTGCCAGCAGGGCGAGCCGGAGCCGGTGCTGGCCGCCGTCACCGAGATCTCACGAGCCACCGGTGTACAGGGCATGGTCGGCGGGCAGTACATGGACATCGCCGGGGCGGCCGCGGACGACGACGACCTGCGGACGCTGCACGCACTCAAGACGGGGCGGCTCATCGAGGCCGCAGTCGTCTGCGGAGCGCTGCTCACGGGTGCGGACGACGTAGCGTCGTACCGCGCCTACGCCGCCGAGCTGGGCCTGCTGTTCCAGATCGTCGACGACATCCTCGATGAGACCGGCGCGGCCGCGGAGCTCGGCAAGAGCGTCGGCAAGGATCGCGCTCAGGACAAGGTGACGTACGTCTCCCGGTTCGGCATGGAGCGCGCCGCCCAGCTGGCCGACCAGGCGGAGGCGCGGGCGCGGCATCTGCTGCGGTCGCTTCCGGGGTCCGCGCCAGACCTGCTCGCCGTGACCGCGTACATCCACCGCCGGCGGCGCTGAGCCGCCCGAGGGTCGGCCTCCGAGGCCGGTGCTATACTCCGGTGACGATGCGGTATCTGGACAAGATCTCCGACCCCGCCGACCTCCAGCAGTACTCCGAGCGTGAGTTGACGCTGCTTGCCGGCGAGGTCCGCGAGGCCATCCTCTCCTGCGTGAGCGAGACCGGGGGGCACCTCGCCGCCAGCCTCGGCACGGTCGAATTGACCGTCGCCCTGCACAGCATCCTCCAGAGCCCGCGCGACAAGATCGTCTGGGACGTGGGCCACCAGTGCTACGCGCACAAGCTGCTGACGGGCCGTCGCGAGCGCTTCGGGACCATGCGCCAGTATGGCGGCCTCTCCGGCTTCCCGTGTCGGACCGAGTCGCCTCACGACGTCATCGGCACCGGCCACGCCTCGACCTCCATCAGCTACGGCCTCGGTTTGGTCGAAGCGGCTCGCTTGGCCGGCGACCAGGACGGCCATGTGGTGGCCGTCGTCGGCGACGGCGCGCTCACCGGCGGTGTGGC
>CAYTRM010000359.1:0-3022 GCA_964440225.1 uncultured Thermoleophilia bacterium
GGTCGCCCTCGAGGATCGAGCAATCCATGAAGGCCCCGGGGTCACCCTCGTCGGCGTTGCAGATGAGGTACTTGACGTCGCCCTTGGACTGCGCGGCGAACTTCCACTTGACGCCGGTCGGGAACCCCGCGCCGCCGCGGCCGCGGATGCCCGAGTCGGTGACGTGCTCAATGATCCACTCGGGCGTCTTCTCGGTGAGCGCCATGCGCGCGGCCTCGTACCCGCCGCACTCGAGGTAGGCCTCGATGCTCTCGGGGTCGATGACCCCGACGTGGCGGAGCGCGACGCGCGTCTGCGCCTTGTAGAAGCCGATGTCGTGCCAGTCGCGGATCCGCTCGCCGGTCTGGGCGTCCTTGTACAGGAACCTCTCGACCGGTGCGCCGCCCTTGAGGTGTTCCTCGACGACCTTGCCGACGTCCTGCGGCCGCAGGTGGCCGTAGAGCGTGTCGTCGCCGAGCACCACGACCGGGCTCATGGAGCAGAGCCCGTGGCACCCGATGATGCTCACGTCGACCTTGTCGCCCAGCCCGGCGGCCTCGACCTCCTGGACGAACGCGTCGAACACCGCGAGGGAGCCCGCGAACACGCAGGCGGTACCGGCGCAGACCTTGACGGTGAACCTGCCGTCGGGCCCTGCGGCGACGCTCACGTTGCGCGCGTCGGTCCCGGCGCGGGGTGTCGTCGTCTCGTCAGCCATGCCGC
Source organism: uncultured Thermoleophilia bacterium (assembly GCA_964440225.1). Taxonomy (GTDB): domain Bacteria; phylum Actinomycetota; class Thermoleophilia; order UBA2241; family UBA2241; genus CAIXSE01. The sequence goes on from CAYTRM010000359.1 coordinate 703, forward strand.
CTCCGCTCACCCCTTCTCACCGCCGACCTCTTCCATGAGGTCGCGGATGATCTTGCGCGTCTTGTCGGGAGTGAGCCCGCCGTAGGTCGCGTCGCCGATGCGCATCACGGGAGCCTGCGAGCAGGCGCCCATGCAGGCGACCGACGACAACGTGAACTTCATGTCCTTCGTGGTCTTGCCGTCGGCGACGCCGAGCTCCTCCTCGAGGGCCTCTGTGATCTGCACGGCGCCCGCCACGTGACAGGCGGTGCCGTGGCACACGTCGATGATGTGCTCACCGACGGGCGACAGCCGGAACTGGTTGTAGAAGCTCGAGACGCCGTAGATCTGGCTGAGCGAGACGCCCGTCTGCAGACCGATCTCCTGCAACACCAGGCGCGGCAGGTAGCCGTAGACCTCCTGGGCGTCCTGCAGCATGGCGATGAGGCCGGTGCCGTGCTCGTAGTAGTCGTCGAGCACCGGCTGCAGCTCCTTGAGGTCGACGCCCGCCTGCGCGGCGATCCGCGCCTCGGCGAGGCGCGCCGCGTTGGGCACGGGCAGCCGGTACTTGCTCTCGTAGTTCACGCGGATGACCTGCACCGGGCAGTTGCTCTCGCAGAGGGTGCAGGCGCGGCAGCGAGGCTCGCCGCTCGCCGGGTCGATGACGACGCGGAACAGGCCGCGGCTGCGCTCGGGCAGGCGATCGCGCTGCTCTGGGTACTGCACGGTGATCTTCTTCATCGGAAGATGCTTGAGCGTCGTGCGCATGGCTTTGAACATGCCGAGCATCAGGCGCTCACCACCGGCTGGCGCTCGCGCTGCTTGCGCAGGCGGAACTTGAGAATGGGGTCGAAGAGGCCGACGAAGGTGAGGAGCGCGACCCAGCTGAAGACGGCGAGCCCCCACTTCCAGCTCGGCACCCAGAGCATGATCGCCGCAGTGGCGAGGATGTTGACGAGGCCGAGCGGGATGAGGATCTTCCAGGCGAAGCCCATGAGCTGGTCGACCTGCAGACGCGGCAGCGACAGGCGGATCCAGACCAGCGCGAAGACGAGCACGTAGGTCTTGAGGATGAACCAGATGAGACCCAGCCACGACACGCCCCAGAAGACCACGGCGCCGTCGTACGGACCCTGCCAGCCGCCGAAGAACAGCGTCACCGCGACCATCGACATGATGGTCATGCCGGCGTACTCGTTGAGGAAGAACATGCCGAAGCGCATGCCCGAGTACTCGGTGCCGTAGCCGGACACGAGCTCCGACTCGGACTCGGGGAGGTCGAAGGGGCCGCGATTGAGCTCCGCGATCGAGGCGATGTAGAAGATCAGGAAGGTGAAGGGAGCGTAGAACGCGATCCACTGGAAGCCGGCCTGCGCCTCGACGACGGCGGAGACGCTGAAGGAACCGACGACCATGACGACGACGATCAGGCCGAGGATCATGGGGATCTCGTAGCTGATCATCTGGGCCGCGCCGCGGATCGCTCCGACGAGGGAGTACTTGTTGCACGACGATCAGCCGCCCAGCAGGATCGACACCGTCGTGAAGCTGGTGATCGCGACGATGAAGATGACGCCGACGTTGAGGTCGGTCGCGGTGATGCCGGCCGTGTACGGGAGCACCAGTTGCACCGCCACCGCCCCGATCATCACCATGACCGGAGCGAGCGTGAACAGCACCGGGTCGGCGAGCAGCGGGCGGAAGTCCTCCTTGCCCATCATCTTGAAGGCGTCGGCGATGCTCTGCAGCACGCCGTGCGGGCCCGTGCGGTTGGGCCCGTGGCGGTCCTGCATGAAGGCGAGGACGCGGCGCTCGAACACGATGTTGACCAGCGCCGCCACGAACACCACCATGTAGGCGATGACCACGAAGACGAGGGCGCGCAGGATGGCGAGCAGGATGTCCATCTAGCGGTCGATGCCCCCGAGGACGAGGTCGATGCTGCCCGAGATGGCCACCGCGTCGGCGATCTTGTTGCCGCTGAGGAGCTTGGGGAAGATCTGCAGGTTGCAGAAGCAGGGGTCGCGGTACTTGAGCCGGTACGGATACCGCGAGCCGTCGCTCTCGATGTAGGTGCCGTACTCGCCGCGAGGGTTCTCCTGGCCGACGTAGCACGAGCCGGGTGGCGGCGTGATGACGTAGGGGGCGCGCAGCGAGCCGACCTGCACCGGCCCCCTGGGCAGCATGTCGAGCGCCTGCTCGATGATCTTCACGCTCTCGCGCATCTCGTTCATGCGCACCTTGTAGCGGTCGAAGACGTCGCCGTGCTCGAGAGTGCACACCTCGAAGTCGAGCTCGGGATAGACGGACTAGGGCCGCGTGCGCCGCAGGTCCAGAGCGA
>CAYTRM010000360.1:0-3021 GCA_964440225.1 uncultured Thermoleophilia bacterium
ACGCGGTGATCACGATCGGCAGCACGGCTACCCTGCACCCCTCACGCACGCCGCCCACCTACTGCGCCACGAAGTGGGGCCTTCGGGGCTTCGTCCGGGCCCTCGCGCTGGAGCGGCCGGGCAAACGCTTCGTGACCGTGCACCCCACGGTGACGGCGACGCGCATGAACGACATGCGGGGCATGCCGCCGGAACGCGTCGCCGACGTCGTCTTCAAGGTCGCGACCGGCGACATCGAGGTCGAGCCGGGCGGCGACGTCGACATGCGCGACCACGCTTCGGGCTGAGGCCCCTGGTCTGCGAGTCGCCGGCGCCCCAGCGCGACGGTCGCCGCGAGGCGTCGCCGGCACATGCAGAAGGGCCGGGGCGGCGTCAGCCGCCCCGGCCCTTTCCCTCTGCGGCCGCGAGCTCCGGGGGGAGGAGCGGGGCCGGTGGGGTCACTCGTACTGGATCGCTTCCAGGATCCGCGTGCCGGCCGCGCGCCGCGCCGGCAGGACCGCCGCCACGACGCCGACCACGACGGCCAGGATCAGGAACACGCCCAGCTGGAGCCACGGCAGGCTGAAGGTCAGCCCGTCGCCCCCAAGTTGCGTGACGATCACGTAGCCCATGGCCACGCCGACCAGCGTCCCGAGCACGCCGCCGATCACAGCGGTGATCACGCTCTCGTAGCGGACCATCTGGCGGAGCTGCCGCCGCGTGGCGCCGATGGCACGCAGCATGCCGATCTCACGGGTGCGCTCGTGCACGCTCAGCACGAGGGTGTTGACGATGCCGAAGATCGAGATGAGCACGCTCATCGCCAGCAGGCCGTAGAACATGGTGAGGATCTGGTCGACCTGCTTGTTGATGGCGTCGAGGTACTCGGTCTTGGTCTGGACCTTCTGCGTCGGGAACTCGGCGAGGGCCTTCTGGACCGCGGCCTGGGTCCCGTCGCTGCCGTCTGTGCGCACCAGCATCATGCCGGCTGCGGTCGGAGCGTCCAGCTTCTCGAGCGTGTCGAGGCTGACGATCATGCCCGTGAAGGCCATCTGGTCGCGGTAGAACCCGAGCACGGTGAGCTTGGCCTTCTCGCCGCTCTGGCTGGTGACGGTGATCGTGTCGCCCGCCTTGGCCTTGGCGGCGAGCGGCATGCCGTCCTCGAGGATCACGCTGTTCTCGTCGAGCTTGGCGAACAGGTCGTCGCTGCCGCCGCGCCGCCAGTCGTGGCCCCACACCTGCGTCCACACCGCGGGATCCACTGCGTTGGCGGTGATGACGCCGGCGCCCTTGACCTTGAGCGCCGCCCAGGCGGCGCCGGCAGCTGCCTGCACGCCGGGAACGTCCTCGAGGCCGCGCACCGTCTTCTGGGGCACGGTGAGGAACGCGCTCTGGTCCTGCGCGACGAGGTCGGCGCGCGTGGACTTGCTGATGGCGCCGCTGAACGAACCCTTCATCGCCTGGGCGAACACGGCGACGAAGACGACCATGGCGAGGCCGATCATGAGTGCGGCGGCCGTGGCGGCCGTGCGGCTCGGATTGCGGCCGGCGTTGTCGCGGGCCAGACGGCCGCTGGTGGGCGCGAGTCTCTCCAGCGGCCAGCCGATGATCCGGCTCGCCGGCCGCACGACGAACTTGGCCAGCATGGCGATGGCGACGAAGAGCAGGAGGCCGCCGAGGCCCATGAACAGCAGGCGGCCGTTGGTGCCGCCGTCGGTGAAGATCCCGTAGGCGAGGGAGCCGGCGCCGAGGGCCGCAAAGGCCAGGGCGATGGCGGTGGTGAACTTCGCGAAGCGCGTCGGCGGCAGGGCCGCGCCCTCCTGGAGGGCCGCCACCGGCGGCACGCGCGTGGCGCGCAGGGCCGGGGCCAGCGCCGAGAGGAGCGTGACACCCACGCCGACGAGCACGGCGATGAGGATGGTCCGCGGCTCGAGCGCGATGCCCGCCGTGGGGATGTCGGCGCCGACGGCCTTGAAGAGCGCGTTGATGCCCTTGGCGACGCCGAGGCCGGCGGCGATACCGATGGCCGAGGCCAGCACGCCGAGCGTGAGCGCCTCGGCGACCACCGACGTGAGCACCTGGCGGCGGCTGGCGCCGAGGGCGCGCAGCATGGCGAACTCGCGGCGCCGCTGGGCGACGGTGATGCTGAAGGCGTTGAAGATGATGAACGCGCCGACGAAGACGGAGACGCCGGCGAACGCCAGGAGCACCGGCGTGAGGAACGAGCCGATCGCGTCGGCCGTCTCGGCGGTCGCGGCAGCGGCGGCCTGCTCGCCGGTCTTGACGCTGACGCTCGCCGGCATGGCGGCCTTGACGTCGGCGGCGAGCTCTTCGGGCGTCACGCCGGGATCGGCGGAGACGGACATGCCGCTGAGCCTGCCGGGCTCGCCGCCCCAGCGCTGCACGTCTTGCAGGCGGCCGGCGACGACGATGGTGCCGCCGAGGGAGCCGGACTCGCCCCACTCGAAGACGCCGGCGACCTTGACCTCTTCGAGGCCGGCCGGGGCGGCTACGGTGAAGGCGTCGCCGGGCTGGAGGCCGGCCTTGTCGGCGAAGCTCTTGATGATCGCGACCTCGTTGCGGCCCTGGATCTCGCCGCCGGCGACGAGGGTCGCCTGGTTGAAGGGCTCGCCCGTGCTCGTTGTGAGCAGCGTGGGGGCGCCGCCGGTCTCGACGGGCTTGCCGTCGACGATCGCGGCGCCCACCGTCTCGTAGACGCCGGCGGCCTTGTCGACGCCGGGCACGGCGAGCACCTCGGCGACGAGGCCGTCGCTCAGGGTCTGGGGCGCGTCGCCCTCCATGCTGGTGAACGAGGTCTTCGGCTCGACCTGCACGGCCGTGCCCTTGAACGAGGTCTCGAAGATGTTGGCGAACCCGTTGTCGATCTGGTCGGTCAGCACATACGTGCCGGTGATCATCGCCACGCCCAGCAGGATCGCGAGGAGCGTGAGGACGGTCCGGAGCGGCCGGCTGGCCAGGCTGCGGAACGCGAGGCGGGTCATCGCGCGCTCCTCTCGTCGGCGGCCGGCGCGGTCTCGAGGT
>CAYTRM010000361.1:0-3006 GCA_964440225.1 uncultured Thermoleophilia bacterium
TAGCACTTCTGGCAGACGCCGATCTCCGCGTCGCACTTGAGCACGCTGCGCACGGGGACCATGGGGTCGGTCTGAGAGCTGCGCGCCAGGATGTCGAGGATCTGGTTGCGGGTCTCGACATCGATGTGCGTGTCGCGTTCGAACACGACCTCACCCGTCGACTCCTCGACGACGGCGTCGCCGAGATGCCGGCCCAGCAGGTTCTCGTTGGGCTCGTGCGTCCACACCGCCATGAGCGCCCCGGCGGCCTTGCCCTTCTTGACCTTGACCTTGGCGTTCGGCAGGGCCGAGTAGACCTCGCGGAGGAGGCCGATCTGCGCCGGGCCGATCTTCTCGCCCTTCTTCAGGACGACACGGTCGCTGCGCGGCCGCCTGACGTCCTCGGCCAGCGTCGTGCCCTCGAGCTGAGGGTTCTCCTCGCGGCGGCGCGACCACGGCGACATGGGCACCCATTCTTTGGTGCCGCAGTCGAGGTCGCTGACCGTCACGTCCTGACACACGTCTACGAGACGGCGCGTGAGGTACCCGGAGTCCGCCGTGCGGAGCGCGGTGTCGGCGAGACCCTTGCGGGCGCCGTGGGTCGAGATGAAGAACTCGAGCACCGAGAGGCCCTCGATGAAGCTCGACTTCACGGGCTGCTCGACGATCTCGCCCTTCGGATTGGCCATCTGGCCGCGCCACCCGGCGAGCTGGCGGATCTGCTTGATGTCGCCGCGGGCGCCGGAGGTGGCCATCATGTAGATGGGATTGAGGTCCTTGAAGTTGGCCTTGGTGGCCGCCGTGATCTGCACGTCGGCTTCGCGCCAGATCTCCTGGACCTTGCCGCGGCGCTCCTCCTCGGAGAGGAAGCCGTTGTTGTACTCGTCGCGGAGCTGGTCGACCATGGCCTCGTGAGCGCCGAGGATCTCGGCCTTCTCCTTGGCGGGGACGACGACGTCGTTCTTGGACACGGTGACGGCGGCGCGGGTCGCGAAGTGGAACCCGACCTCTTTGAACACGTCGAGGATGCGCGCCACCTTGTTGGCGCCGTAGCGCGCGACCAGCTTGTTGATGAAGGCCGCGAGCCCCTTCTTGGTCATCGTGTAGTTGATGTAGGTGTAGTCGCCCTCGTACTCGGGGCCGAGCACCTCGCGCAGCCCCTCCTCGACACGCATGTTGAAGAGGGCGCGGCCGACGGTCGTGACGACGCGCTTGCCGCTGGCCAGGCGAAGCAGGATCGGCCGGCGCGTGAACTCGGCGATGCCGTCCTCGCGCTTCTCAGGCACTTCGCGCTGGTCGAGGACGCGCTGCTCCCAGGCTCGCTGCACCTCGTCGTAACCGCTGTAGGCGTGCAACTGCGTCCCGAAGTGGTCCGGCGCGGCCGCGCTGAGGTCGTCTTCGGCGTGATACGTGAGGTAGTACACGCCGATGACCATGTCCTGGCTGGGCACGGCGATGGGCTTGCCGTGCGCCGGCGAGAGGATGTTGTTGGTGCTGAGCATGAGGACGCGGGCCTCGGCCTGCGCCTCCCAGCTGAGCGGCAGGTGCACGGCCATCTGGTCGCCGTCGAAGTCGGCGTTGAACGCCGCGCAGACGAGCGGGTGGATCTGGATGGCCTTGCCCTCCACGAGCAGCGGCTCGAACGCCTGGATACCGAGACGGTGGAGCGTCGGGGCGCGGTTGAGCATCACGGGGTGCTCGGTGATGACCTCCTCGAGGATGTCCCACACCTCGGGCACCATGGACTCGACCATCTTCTTGGCCGCCTTGATGTTCTGGACCATCTTGCGGCCCACGAGGCGGCTCATGATGAACGGCTTGAAGAGCTCGAGCGCCATCATCTTGGGGAGGCCGCACTGGTGCATCTTGAGGTGCGGCCCGGCGACGATCACGGAGCGGCCGGAGTAGTCGACGCGCTTGCCGAGCAGGTTCTGGCGGAAGCGGCCCTGCTTGCCCTTGAGCATGTCGCTGAGCGACTTGAGCGGGCGGTTGCCCGGGCCGGTCACGGCGCGGCCGCGGCGGCCGTTGTCGAACAGCGCGTCGACGGCCTCCTGCAGCATGCGCTTCTCGTTGTTGACGATGATGTCCGGCGCCTGCAGGTCGAGCAGCCGCTTGAGGCGGTTGTTGCGGTTGATCACGCGCCGATAGAGGTCGTTGAGGTCGCTCGTGGCGAAACGGCCGCCGTCGAGCTGGACCATCGGCCGCAGCTCCGGCGGGATCACCGGGATGACGTCGAGGACCATCCACTCCGGGTGGTTGCCGCTGCGCAGGAAGGCCGAGACGACCTTGAGACGCTTGACGGCGCGCGCCTGGCGCTGGCCCTTGGCGGTCTGGATGGTCTCGCGGAGCTCCGTCTCCTCCGCCTCGAGGTCGACGCGCTTGAGGAGCTCGCGCACGGCCTCGGCGCCGGTGCCGCCGGTGAAGTACACGCCGAAGCTCTCCGGCTCGTAGCCGGACTCGCGCCCGAACATGCGCTCCATCTGCTGGTAAAGGGACTCGTCGCCGATCACCTCACGCGGCGCGATGGTCTTGAACTGCTCCCACGCCTTGTCGATCTGCTCCTTGGCGTGCTCCACGTTCTTGAAGCCGCGGTCGACGTAGTCGTCGCGCAGCTTGTCCACCTTGGTGCGCTGCACCTTGAGCTCGTCCGGCCCCAGCGAGGCGGCGTTGACGGCCACGCGCCGGTAGGACTCGAAGATGTCGAAGTAGTTGAAGTACCCGAACTCGTCCTCGGGGTCGCTGTCCACGTGGAAGGCGTCGGCCTCGCGCTCGCCGCTCAGGATCTCGACGACCTCGTCGTGCATGGCCTCGATCGCCGCGCGGCGCGCCTCGGCGTAGACGTCGTAGCGCGCCTTGATCTCGTCGATCTTCTCCTGCAGCATCATGAGATCGTTGTCGCGCCGCTCGGCGTCGACGCTGATGATCACGTAGCTGCCGCCGAAGTAGAGCACCTTCTCGAGCTCCTTCGGCGCGATGTCGAGCAGGTAGCCCATGCGCGACGGCACACCCTTGAAGAACCAGATGTGG
>CAYTRM010000362.1:0-3001 GCA_964440225.1 uncultured Thermoleophilia bacterium
GCAAGCTGCTCGGCGAGAGCGCCGTGGTCACCCTCACGCACCCGGATGGGCACGTCGCCGAGGCCTTCCGCATGGTGCGCACCAACCTCGACTTCATGGCGGTCGACGCCGACGTGCGCTCGCTCGTCGTCACGAGTTGCATCAAGGGCGAGGGCAAGAGCGTCACGCTCGCCAACCTCGGCGTGAGCATGGCCATGGCCGGCAAAAAGGTCGTCGTCGTCGACGCCGACCTCCGCCGTCCGCGCATGCACAAGTACTTCGGCCTCCAGAACGAGGTGGGGGTGAGCACCGTGGCGACGGGGCAGCACGGGCTCTTCACTGCCCTGCAGCCCGTGGCCGTGCAGCCCGTGCCCGGCGAGGCCGGTTCGGAGAACGGCGTCGACTTCGAGCGCTGGGCGCAGGGCTCCGAGGCCCGCTCGCGCCTGTACGTGCTCACGAGCGGGCCCATCCCGCCCAACCCGGGTGAGATCGTCGCCTCCCGCCGCTTCGGCGCGATCGTCAAGGAGCTCACCACCGAGGCCGACATCGTGCTCGTCGACTCGCCGGCCATGCTCGCCGTCGGCGACACCTCGTCCATCGCCGCCAAAGTCGACGGCCTCCTCTTCCTCGTCGACATGCAGATGGTCAAGCGGCCGCAGCTCCTCACCGCCGCCGACCAGCTCTTCCGCCTGCCGGTCACCATGCTCGGCACCGTGCTCCGCATGCACGCCAAGCGCGGCGAGCGCTACTACTACCACTCGCCGTCCTACTACTACAGCTACACGTACTCCGACGAGGGCCGCCGCATCAAGCGGAAGGCCCCCAGCAGGCCCGCCCCGGAGCTGCCGGCGCCACTCGACTGACGGCGCCGCGCGTGGGCTCATGTGCCGTACCGCACACAGCCCGCGTACTCTGGAGCATGGTCGATGGCACGAGCAAGCCGTCGATGTGCCTTCATTCCTGGTCGATGGCTTGGAACGGAGTATCGATGGGAGTAGTGTTCAGCGGCACGGCGCAAGAGGTCTTCTCAGCGAGGTCGGCCATGACGCGAGTCACGCTCTCCAGCAAGTACCAGATCGTGATACCCGAGGACGTACGTCGCCAGCTGCAGCTGCAGCCCGGTCAGCAGTTCGATGTTCTTGCGCTGGCCGGTCGCCTGCATGTGGTGCCCGCGCGCAGCATGAGCGACATCGTCGGCCTGTACCCGGGCATCGACGCCTCCGGAGTGCGTGACGACCAGGATCGCCTGTGATCCTCGTCGACTCGTGCGGGTGGCTGGAGGCCATCACGGGCTCCGGCTTGGCCGCAGCGTATGCGCCGGCGCTCTCGGCGCCGGACGAGGTCCTGGTGCCTACCGTGTGCCTGCTCGAGGTGGCGCGGGTCATGTGCCGTGAGCGCGGGGAGGAGGCCGCGGCCGACGCCATCGCCGTCATGACGCTCGGCACGGTCGTGCCGCTCGACGTCGGGCTTGCCGCATCCGCCGCGTTCCTGGGCGAGCGCGCGGCGTTGCCGTGCGCCGACAGCGTCATCTACGCCACCGCCCAGGCGCATGGGGCAGAGGTGTGGACCCACGACGCGCACTTCCGTGGCCTCCCCGGCGTGCGCTTCGTCGAGGAGCCCGCCGCACCATCCGTGCGCGACGCTTGATGTCGCCATCGAGTTCTACGAGACTCCTCACGGCGACAAGCCGGTCCTCCGCTGGATCAAGGAGGATCTGTCCGTGCGCCAACTCGGAGGCGGTTTGTTCGCGTTCCGCCTTCGCCTCAAAGCGCACAAGGACGGCGAGGCTGCTCTTCTCAGGGTCTTCTGCCACGCTCGAGGCGAGCGTGTGATCCTGCTGCTCGGCGGCTACGACAAGAGTAAGCACCCGGGCCGAAGGAGGCAGGATCGCGAGATCCAGGTGGCACGTCGCCGCCTCACCGAGTACCTGAGGCGTCGGCGGGGAGCAGGTCCATGGTCCTCACGGCTGGCGACGCTATGACGTTTATGTCATACTTGAGTGGCAACGTCGGGGGGTCTCTCATGACGGACATCGAAGACCTGCTCCACCAGATCGAGATCGAGGCCGAACAGGAAGGCCCGGCCGGCCAGATCCACCTCAACGAGCTTCGCGACCGCTTCGACCTCGTCGTGCAGATCATCGATCGCCGGCGCGAGCTCCACCTCACCCAGCAGCAGGTGGCCGCCGCCTCCGGCCTGCATCAGAGCGTCGTGAGCCGCATCGAGCAGGGCGTCGCCAACCCGACGGCGCGCACGCTCGCCGCACTCGCGCGGGCGCTCGACGCGAGACTCACGCTGACCGGCCGGTGGGGTGGTGCCCCGGGCAACAGGGAGGCGTTCACAGTGCTCACACAGGACATCAGCTGTGATCCGGCCGTGATGATGGGCAAGCCGGTCGTCGGGAACTCCCGCATCACGGTCGAGAGCATCCTCGAGGAGCTCGGCGGCGGCCAGTCCATCGAGCAGCTTCTGGAGGCGCATCCGCGCCTCACGCGCGAAGGCGTGCTTGCTGCCTTGCGATTCGGAGCCGAGGTGCTTCGCGCGGACGTCGCCTCGGGCTCACGCGAGGCCTAGAAGGCGCTCGTCCGGGAGCGGCTCGAGCCGGCCCTCTCGCGGGAGCGCCAGCCTTGTCATCGTCGTCGGCTGGGCCGCCACCCGCCGTCCGCCGGCAGGCGCGTACGTCGTGCGTATCTCTCGGTACCACCAGTGGTGCCACCAGTGGTGCCGGGAGTGGTACCACCAGTGGTGCCGGGAGTGGTACCGAGGCTCGCACCGACACTGTCCCTGCCACTGCTGCCGCTACTCCTGCACCCTGTCGGTTCGAACATGAAGACCCACACACACTCCGCCGAGAGCGTTCGCGGAGGTGCGAGCCTACCGCGCCGGGTGGCCCAGCGCGCGCTTTGGATCCCGCCTCCGCGCAACGTCACCCTGGTTTACTCCATTCCACCTTGAAGGTACCATGCATGCATGGTCATACTCAGGGGGAGATGAACGTGGCCCTCACCATCAAGAACGCGGC
>CAYTRM010000363.1:0-2985 GCA_964440225.1 uncultured Thermoleophilia bacterium
GATGCATGGCGGTGACGCGCCAGTCATAGTCTCTCTTCTTGCCGCCCACGTGCATGCGCCGGTACGTCTCGCGGTGATACGTCTCCTGGAAGAGCTGGTACGTGCCGATCCCGGTCGCCTTGAGGGCGCGGAAGTCGGCGACGTCGAGCGGGGCCACGTTGACGTTGATGCGGCGGATCTCGCCGTTGCCGCGCTTGACGTCGTAGATCGTCGCGACGCTGTCGAGGACGTACTGGAACCCCTGCTTGGGGTATGACTCGCCGGCGACCAGCAGCACGCGCTTGTGGCCCTGGTCGACGAGGATCTCGACCTCGCGCCGGATCTCGTCCTGCGTCAGCGCGCGCCGCTTGAGCTCCTTGTTCTTGACGCGGAAGGCGCAGTAGAGACAGTCGTTGGTGCACAGGTTGGACACGTAGAGCGGGGCGAAGAGCACGAGCCGCGAGCCGTAGATCGCGTCCTTGGCTTCGCGTGCCGTCTCGAAGAGTTCTGAAAGCAGCTCGGGGTCGCTCACCGAGGTGAGCACCGCCACCTCGTCCATCTCGAGGCCCTTGAGCTCGCGGGCTTTGGCGAGGATCTCGCGGACGCGGCCGGCGTCCTTGGTCGAGGCGGCGAGCATGGCTTCGTCGATCGCCGCCTCGTTGATGAAGGTACCCTTGTCCGGCACTGCTGTCATGCGCTACTCCCTCGGTCGACAGCTTCCGGCTCGGCGCAGTCGGCCGATGCCGGGATCTCGAATGCGAACTCTGCCCACTCGCCGTGCTTGGACTCGGCGGTGAGGCGGCCTTTGTGCAGCTGGATGATGCGCCAGGCGTTGTAGAGCCCGACGCCGGTACCGCGGCGGCTCTTGAGCGCCGGGTCGTCCAGCCGCGAGAAGCGACGGAAGAGCTTGTCCTGCTGGGAGTGACTGAAGCCGGGACCGGCGTTCCAGACGCTGACGCGGAGCTTCTCGCCCTTGTTGGTGGTGTTCGGCAGCACCTCGGCGGTCAGGTGGATCTCCCCGCCCTCGTTGCCGTACTTGACGGCGTTGTCGAGGAGGTTGACGAGGACGATGCGCAGGAGCGTCGAGTCGCAGCAGACGAGCGGGAGCGGGGGCGACGGCACGCAGGCCATCAGCTGCATCCCGTGCGCGTCCATCTGCGGCCGGACGAGCTCCACCGCCTCGTCGACGACCTCCTCCATGACGTCCACCCGAGGGCGCGTGGCGAGGGTGAGCTCTCCGCCCTCCACGCGCGCGAGGTCCAGGTACTCGCGGACCAGGCTGAGGAGGTACTGCCCCTTGCGCTCCATGCTGGTGACCTTGGCCAGCTGCTCGGGCGTGAGGTCGCCGAGGTAGCCCTGGCTGAGGATCTGCGCGTCCGTCACCATCGAGGCGACGGGGCTCTTGAGCTCGTGGCTGACGAAGCCGAGCATCTGCGTGTAGGCGTAGTTGGCCTCCTCGAGCTGCTCGATGCGCCAGGCCTTCTCGACCGCCTGGCTGAGGCGCTCGGTGATCGCCATCTGCAGCTCGATGTGGCCGGGGCCGTAGGCGTGAGCCTCCCGCGAGCTGCGGAAGATGAAGCCGACGACCCGTCCCTCGACGCTGAGGGGGCACGTCAGGCTCGAGCGCACGCCCTCTTTGATGAGGAGCTTGGAGGAGCGGCTTCGGGGGTGCTCGCGCACGTAGTCCTCGAGGTCGCCGATGATGCGCGGCAAGCCGTTCTGCATGACCTCGTGCAGCGAACTGCCCTGCAGGGCTTCGCGATAGCCCTGCCCGATGCGCAGCGGCTCGTAGGCGGCCCTGTTGTAGTAGCTGGTGACGAGCTCGCCGCGTTCGTCGACGAAGGCGAGGCCCATGCGGTCGCAGGGGATCAGCGCCTGCGTGTTCTCGAAGAGGTAGTCGACGATCGCCCGCAGGGAGGGGCGGGCCGCGATCTTCTGGTTGACGGTGCGGAGGAGGGTGCGTTCCTTGGCTCCGATGGGCTTGAGCGCACCGGCGTCGCGGAACGGGTCGACGTACGTGACGGAGGACCGTCGCTGCTGTTTGTCTGCTCCCATGGACCTCGCTGCCTGTCGCCTCGCGGCGTGCCTCGTTCGGTGACCGGCCGGGGCCGGCCCGGCCGCGGATTCTCTACCCGCCCATAGTGTAAACGATGCGGGCTTCCCGGCGCTCGGGATCCGCCGTCGCGGGGACCCGCATGGGGTCACCTCTCGAAGCGACACCCGCGGGAGGCGCCGCCGCCGAAGCGGCGGCGCCTCCCGGACGCGGGTGGCGTCAGTCGTCCTGCGGGATGTGCTTGCCGCGGGGGGTGTAGTCGGTGTGGAGCAGCTTGTGGCTCTTGTGGCCGCACGGGCCGTCGGTGAGGAACTCGGCGTAGGTCGCGGCGACCGCCGGGTTCTCGTAGGACTTCCGCACCTCGTAGGCGTGGTCCTCGGCGTAGATCGCCCTGGCGCGCGCCGCGCGGATCTCGGGGCTCGTCGGGATCGGCTGGCCACCGCCGCCCAGGCAACCGCCGGGGCAGGCCATGATCTCGATGAAGTGGCACTCGCTGAACTTGCCGCCGGCCTTGATGTCGTCCATGACCTTCTTGGCGTTGGCGGTGCCGTGGGCGACGGCCACCTTGAGGGTGGCGCCGTTCAGCCACTCCCAGTCGGGCACGAGGTGCGCGAGGATCTCCGGCACCGGGCCGACCTGCGGGATGGTGAGCTCGGCGTACTTGACGCCCTCGAAGCCGCGCACCGGGATGATGTCGCCGTGGTCGTAGATGCTCTCGACCTTGAGCCCGGTGACGAGCTCGATGACGGTCCGCAAGGCGCTCTCCATGACGCCGCCGGTGGCGCCGAAGATCACGCCGGAGCCGGTCGCCGAGCCGAAGGTTGCCGTTAACATCAATGAGGACTATTGCAGCCGCTGTACTGTCTGCAGTTCTCTCTGCCCCTATGACGCCATCACCCAGGACCACGATAACAAGAAAATGGTTCTGGATATCGAGAAGTGCCAGGTCTGCG
>CAYTRM010000364.1:0-2979 GCA_964440225.1 uncultured Thermoleophilia bacterium
CTCGCGGAGCACCCCCGCGATCTCCTCGTAGGCGGCCGACCCCTCATCCTCGCGGCTCAGCAATGAGATATGGCCTTCCGCGCGGATACGCTTCGCGGCCTCGGCGGCGACGCGTTCCGCGACGACGCGTAGCCGGGCGACGTCCTCGAGCACCTTGAGGAAGGCGTCGACCATCACCGGATCGAACTGCACGCCGCGGCACCGGTGTAACTCCGCAAGGCACTCCCCGTACGTCAGCGCGGCCTTGTACGGCCGTCGGCACGACATCGCGTCGTAGGCGTCGACGACGGCCATGGCGCGGGCGATCTCGGGTATCTCATCGCCGACGAGTCCGTCGGGGTAGCCGCCGCCGTCGTGCCTCTCGTGGTGGTGGCGCACCGCCAGCACCAGGTCGCTTGGGAACAGCGGCTGGATGATGTCGGCGCTGACGACCGGGTGCTCCCGCATCTGCTCCCACTCCTGGGGGTTGAGTCGCCCGGGCTTGAGCAGGACGCGGTCGGAGATGCTGATCTTGCCGATGTCGTGGAGGTAGGCGGCCTCCTGGAGCAGCGTGAGCAGGTCGTCTGGCCAGCCGAGCTCGCGGCCGAGCATCACCGTGTAGGCCGCGACCCTGGCGGCGTGGCCCAGGGTGTAGTAGTCCTTGGCGTTCAGCGCCGAGCTCAGCGCCTTGAGGTTGCCGAGGTGCATCTGCTTGATCTCGTCGTAGAGTTGGGTGTTTCTGACCGCGAGCGCGAGCTGCATGCCGACGCGCTCGAGGAGGTCCGTGTCGATGCCGACGAAGCCGTCGCGACGGTTGGTCAGCAGATCGAGCGTGCCCAGCAGGCCGTTGTCGGACGGCAGAGCGATCATGGCCGCCTGGCCGACGCCGACGAGGGCGGGGTGGTCGGCCGGGACGGGGAGGTCCTCGGGGATGCGCAGCACCGAGACGCGCTCGGACGCGAGACGCTCGACGAAGGCGGAGCCGAATTCGTCCAAGGCCATACCCACGAGCGTCTCGGCCTGGGGGCGCGACGAGATGACGCGGCCGATCGCGTCGCCGTCGAGCAGGAGCAGGCTGTACTCATCGAAGTCCACGAGTTGCCGGAGCTCGTCCACGGCCGCCTCCACGACCTCTTCGAGGTCGAGGCTGGCGGCCGTCCTCCGCGCGATGTCGTTGAGCAGCTGGGTGGCGCGCGTCGTCGCCTGCTCCCGCGCGAACAGCGCCGCGTTCTCGATCGCCAGGGCGGCCGCGTGGGAGATCGCGGCGGCTGTCTCGAGCGCCCGCGGCGAGAAGCTCCGCTCGGCCTG
Source organism: uncultured Thermoleophilia bacterium (assembly GCA_964440225.1). Taxonomy (GTDB): domain Bacteria; phylum Actinomycetota; class Thermoleophilia; order UBA2241; family UBA2241; genus CAIXSE01. The sequence goes on from CAYTRM010000364.1 coordinate 1,288, forward strand.
GCTGTCCACGAGCTCCACGGTGCCGATGACCTTGCCCTTGGCGATCAGCGGCAAGGTCGCCCAGCTCTTGCGGTCGTAGCCCCGGTCCATCTCGAGGACGACCGGCGTGAGGCGCGGGTCGCGCAGCGACCCGACGACCGTCGGCCGCTTGGTCGCGATCACCTCCCGGGTGACGGCCGCGTCACCCAGGGACAGGCGTTGCCCGAGCCAGTGCGTGTCGACCTCGCCGTCGTTGACGCGCATGAGCGTGTGCAGTTCCTCGCCCTCGATGATCGTGATCTCGCACTCGGCTACGCCGACGGTCGAGCAGAGCCGCTTGGCGGTGGCCACCAGCGTCGCCTGGAGGTCGAGGCTGCTCGCCAGCTCGAGCGCCGACTCACCGACCAGGGCCATGCGTCTGAGGTTCTCGTCCAGCTCGCGGTAGAGCCCGGCGTTGGCGATCGCCTGCCCGGCGATCTGCGCGAGCCCCACAACCACCTCCTCGCGGGCGAAGGCGCGCACGTCGTGGTTCATCAGCGAGATGAAGCCGATGACCTCGCCCTGGCTGATCAGGGGGATGTCGAGGCACGAGCGGTAGTCCCACTTCTCGGCGTCATGGACTTCCATGGGAGTCATCCCGGGCTCGCTGCGCACGTCGAGGCTGACGACCGGCCGCCGCTTCTCCGCCGCTTCGCTGAAGATGCCGTAATCCTGAAGTCGGAAGCGGCTTCCTGAGGGATCCACCTCCCACGCCTCGCCGACCGACACGAGGATCTCCAGCTCGTCGCCGTCGAGCCGGTACACGTCGCACATGTCGGCTCGGGCCACGTCGAGGATGCGCTCGGAGACCGTGCTCAGCACGGCTTCGGCCTCGAGCGTCGCTCCGAACTCCATGCCCGAATCGACGAGCAGCCGGAGGTCGCGATTGCCCTCCTCGAGGCGCTCGACCAGCATGGCGTTCTCGAAGGATCCCGCCAGCAGGTGTCCCACGTTGCGGATGAAGTCCAGGAGACCGGAGTAGTCGCGCACCCGCGTGTCGAACACGTCGATCAGGCCGATCGGGCGTCCGTTCACCACGAGCGGCAGAGACACCATGCTCTCGTAACCCCAGCGCCGGTACGCCTGCAGCTCCCGCTCGTCGAGCCCGGTCCGGGAGAGGTCGCCGATGACCATGGGCTCATCGGCGGAGAGCGCCGAGAGCGTGGCTTCATAGGAGGCGAGGTCGCGCTCGCTGCCGACCTCCTCCTCGTCCCAGCCGTTGCTGTCGATGCTGGCGAGGCAGCGCAGCACGCCGCCGTCGATCTGCCAGATGTCGCAGTCCTCGGCGTTCAGGCTGGCGCGAAGCCGCTCGGCGACCGCGCGCGCCAGATCCTCGAGGGTCCCCGCCTGGTTGAGGCGGTCGCCGAGCTTGGCAAGTTCGCGAAGGGCGGCGTCACCGCGGCGCAGGCCGGCGAGCAGCTCGGCGCTCCGCAGGGCGTCGGCGATGCTCCGCCCGGCGCTCTCCATGAACCAGCGGACCTCCCTGTAGTCGCGCTCCCGGGTGTCGTGGAGGTCGATGAGCCCGACGACCGCGTCATTGCTGACGAGTGGCACCGACATGGTGCTGCGGAAGTCGTGGTCGCTCCGATCCTCGCGTTCGTACTCGGTGATGCGGGGGTCTTGGAGGCTGCGGACGACGAGGACCTCGCGGTCGCGGAGCGCCTCGCGGGTGGA
>CAYTRM010000365.1:0-2977 GCA_964440225.1 uncultured Thermoleophilia bacterium
GTACACGTCGAGCTGCTTGAGGTAGTCGAGGTTGAGCTCGTACATCTTGTCGAGGACGGTCATGTCCTTGAGCAGCGCCATTCGCGAGCGCTCGAGGGCGTCGACGATGCGTTCGATGCTGGTCGCCACCTTCTGGTAGCGGGCCGCGAAGCGCTCGAAGGTGCTGGCGAAGCGGCCGAGGATCGGGATCCTCGCCTTGCCGGTCCCCGCGCTGAGTGCGTCGACGTCGAGCTCTCGGACCTTCTTGAGCAGGTCGTTCAGCGCCCCGCCGCCGGCTCCGGCGTCCCTTGTACGCACATCGCCGAGCAGCGAGTCGGCGAAGTTGGCTATGCGGCTCTGGGCCGGCAGGCCGTAGGCGAGAACGGACTGTGAGTCGCTCACGTCGACGGCGGCGCTGATCTCGCCGACGCGCGCCAGGTCGGCGGGGCTCAGGGGGCCGGCGGCCGGCTGGTCGCCGGCCGGAGCGGCCGGAGCCGCGACCACATCCGGCGCCGCCGGCGGCGCCACATCCCGCTTCTGGATCTCGTCGCTCATGACGCCTCCTTTTCCAGCGTACACAAGCGGGCCGCCGTAGGCAGACCGCTTATTGCAGCTCCCCGGTCTGGGTGTACATGGTCTCGCTGCGCACCGTGCGCTCCAGCAGCTCGATCTCACTGTCGAGGTCCATGGCGCGGTCCTCGAGCACGTTCGCCAGTTGTCGGTCAAAGGCCTGCTGCACGACCTTGAGCGAGGCCTCCGCGCGTTCCAGCGTCTGGCTGATGTCGGGCGTGGTGCTGCCCCGCTGCCCCAGGCTCACGTAGCCGTCGACGATGCGCTGCGCGGCATCCAGGTAGTAGGTGAGAAAGCCGCGCGCGGCGTCCAGCTTGCGCGGCTGGGCCGCGAGCTCGGCGATGATGTGGTCGGCGGTCTGGCAGAGGCCCACCACCTCGTCGCGCACCGCCGGTTTGCCGATGCCGCTCGCCGTGCTGAGGATGGCGTCGACCTGGCGACGCGCGGGCTGCAACACGTCGGCCGTCGCCCCGTCGATGGTGCGCGGCAGCCGCGGGCGTGCGGCGGCCGCGAGCGCCGGCGGCTGCGGCGGGGCCGGCAGTGATTTCGGCGACGCGTCGCCGAACATGATCGCCCTGTAGTACGGACGGATGGACAGGGCGTGCACCACCGACAGCGCCGAGACCAGCAGCTGCAGCAGGAAGAAGGGCCACACCGGAAGCGCCGTGGCTACGGCCGAGATGGTGAGCAGCAGCGGCACGAGATACGCGAACCCGGAGAGCGTCCACGGCGCGTGCCGGGCGCGCACGCCCACGTACACGAAGCCCAGCCAGTTCATGAACCCGAGCGTGAAGGTCCAGAGAATCCACGCTGAGTGACGCCACCACCAGCGGAAGCGCGCGCGCGGCTGGTCCGAGACGATCTCGCCGGTGAGGACCTCCTCCGCCTGCGGCTTGAGCTGCTGGACATCGCGGACGGCGAGTGCGGGATGGCCGTTCTGACACTCGCCGTAGGGCGTGAGCCAGACCCAGCGCTGACAGACTGTGCAATAGCCGCCGAGCGGCATGCGGGCTCCCTCGGTGGATGGTCGATGCGGCGGTCTCGGGTTCAGGATAGCCCGCCGAGCGGAGAAAGGCACATCGCCGTGCACCGAGGCCGGCGTCCAGGCGGGCGACGAGCGCGGGATCCAGACGGGCGACGACCCTCGAGGCGGCGGGGAACGGCGCGCGCCGCCTCACCGGTGTACGCTAGCGGTTCCGTTCTTCCATCGCGAAGGAAGTCATGAGCATCGACGACCGACCGATCATCCGCGTCGCGGTGCCGTCGGAGCCCCCCGGCGGCCTCGACTCTGCGCGCTCCGGCCGCTTCTCCCGCAGCCCGAATTTCACCATCGTCGACCTCGTTGACGGCTCGGTCGTCGACGTGACCGTGGTAGCAAACGAGCCCCACGGTCACGGCGGCCACCTCTCGCCCGTGCTCACGCTGGGCGAGCGCCAGGTCGATGTCGTCATCGTCGCCGGCATCGGCAAGCGTGTGCTGCTGAGCTGTCTCCAGGCCGGCCTCCGCGTTCTGGCCGGCGAGGACCGCCCGGACGTGCGCTCCGTGATCGACGCCTTCGTCGACGCCGATCTCTCGCCCGTCGGTTCCGACGCGACTCTGCTGCACTGAGGCCCTGCGCCCGGTGGGGCGTCGGTCTCCCGGCAGGTGCGTGGAGAAGCCCCCCTCGCGGGAATAGTGGGCACGAGGCGGGCGGCCGCAGTCCGGTGCTCGCCCGTACCGACCACCACACGCGGGGATCTTGCCATGCATGCGCCTTCACAGATCGAGCCCAAGTGGTGCGGCCTTCGCGAAGCGTTCGCCGCGTTCGACCCGGCGACGGTCGCTGCGTTCTCCGGCGGCGACCTGGAGCGCCTGGCCGCCGACAGCCGGATCATCCGCAACCGAAGGAAGATCGAGGCGACGATCACCAACGCGGAGGCCATGCTCGCGCTCGACAAGGAGCCCGGTGCCTTCAAGGGCCGGCTCCGCTCACGCGGGGATTTCGAGGCCACCGCCGCCGCCTTGCGCGGGGAGTTCCGCGTCGCCGGCGACGCGGGGGCGTACTTCTTCCTCTACGTGGTGGGGGAGCCGGTGCCCACCCACGATGAGTGGATGAAGGCTCACGGCAGGCGACCACTGGAGGCATCATGACCGCCGGACGATCCGACGATGCGGAACTGCGGAAGCGTCTCACCCCACTGCAGTACGACGTGACGCAGCGAGAGGGCACCGAGCCGCCGTTCGACAACGAGTACTGGGACGAGCACGGCGACGGCATCTACGTCGATGTCGTGAGCGGCGAGGCCCTGTTCGGCAGTCGTGACAAGTACGACTCGGGCACCGGCTGGCCGAGCTTCACGAGACCTCTCCGGGAGGAGGCCGTGAGCACTCGAGAGGACCGCAGGCTCTTCTCGACCCGCACGGAGGTCCGTGCCGCCGGCAGCGGCTC
>CAYTRM010000366.1:0-2977 GCA_964440225.1 uncultured Thermoleophilia bacterium
TGCTCCTCGGTGTCGCCTACGCCACGGGTGTCGTGGGCTCGGGCAAGACCGTGGTCGAGACCGTCAAGGGCGTCCCAGCCGCGTTCAAGACCACCGGCCTGACGCCCCAGCAGATCTACGAGGAGCACGTCGACAGCGTCGTGGAGATCCAGGCGACGTTCCCGGGCTCCTACGACATGTGGGGCCAGTATTCGGGTGACCAGCAGGCTCTGGGCACCGGTTTCGTCGTCTCCGACGACGGCTCGATCCTGACCAACGCGCACGTCGTGAGTGAGAGCGGGCAGGTCGCCAGCCAGGTCGTCGTGATCTTCAAGGGCGACGGCACCGAGGGCATCCAGGTCGAGGGCACGGTCGTCGGTGCCGACGAGTCCACCGACGTCGCGCTGGTCACGATCGACCCCAGCCAGGTGCCTGACCTTCATGCGATCCCGCTCGGCGACTCTTCCGCGGTCGCGGTCGGCGAGGAGGTCGTCGCCATCGGCAACCCGCTCGGTCTCGACTTCTCACTCTCGTCCGGCGTCGTCTCCGCCACCGACCGTGAGTTGCAGTCGCCGAACGGCGCGACCATCACCGGCGGCATCCAGACCGACGCGGCCATCAACTCGGGCAACTCGGGCGGACCGCTGATCAACGCGAACGGAGAGGTGGTCGGCATCAACGAGCAGATCGCCTCGCAGGGCGGCGGCAACGAGGGCATCGGCTTCGCCGTGCCGATCAACACTGCCCTGAGCGTGATGGAGCAGATGAAGACCGGGTCCTTCCAGCAGTCCGAGCAGCAGCAGGCGCCTGTCGAGGACCCGTCCTCGGAGTACTCCTCTCCGTACTGAGCGTGCGCGAGGGATGAAGCGAACAAGGCCGGGGGCGGCGATTCCGCCCCCGGCCTTGTTGCGTTGCGGCGCGCCGGACGCGGCGAGCCACGCTCTGCCGCGCCGGCTCCCGCGGCGTGCGGCGTGGCAGGTCGAGCCGGGGTCCGCCACCGCCGTCCGCCGGCCCGATCTCCGGCCGGCTCACGCCTCCGTCTCGTCGCCCTTCGTGCGCAGGTCTCCGAGGCGCCCCTGCGCGGCTGCGGCGCCGGTCCTGCCGCCGCCGCGTCCGCGCAGGACGTAGGCAACGCCCAGGGCGATCAGGCCTCCGGCGATCGGCCCCACGACGTAGGCTCAGTAGTCGGCGAAGTCGAGTAACACCATGTCGGGGCCGAGCGACCGCGCCGGGTTCAGGGACGCTCCGCTGATCGGACTCGACCAGAGGCCGGCCACGGCGCCGCCGGCCCCGACGAGCACCAGGAAGAAGGTGCCCAGCAGCTCAGAGAAGAGCCGCCGCCACTCGAGACTCGGGTCGGCGAAGTCGCCCGACCTCCCGAACTGGAGCTCGTGCCGCTGGCCCAGACGCTCGGCCTCCTGTCGCTCAAGTCCTACAGCGGCCCGTCCTGCGTGGTGGTCGACCATCCCTTCGCCTTCCTCTCCGGGCGCCGGACCGCCGGCGTCAGTCATCATCTCTCAGCGCTCCAAGCGCCCGGGTCTCTCGAGCGCGGATACTGTATGGTTGCCAGCGTTGCTCGGTCAGGCTCAGGACGGGTGGTCCGGACGTGACGGTCGAGGGTCCAGAACAGGGGCAAGGACGCGAAGCGACCACCGCGGCCATGCTGACGGCCGCGGAGGAGCTCTTCTCCGCTCGCGGCTTCACCGCCGTCTCCGTCCGCGACATCGCGGAGCGCGCGGGCGTCTCGCACGCGCTGGTCCACCGCTACCTCGGCAGCAAGGCGGACATCTACCGCACCGTGCTGACGCGTAGCGAGCAGGCGATCCTGAATGCGGCGCCCGAGGAGCCCGACCTTCTCACGGCCGCGAGCCTCATGCTCGGGGCGGGACTCACGGCGCAACGCCAGTACGTCCGACTCATCGCGCATGCGGCACTGCACGGGCTCTCGTACGATCGGACGTCCGGCCGGTTCGCCGCGACCGAGCGGCTTGTCGAGCTTGCGGAGCGCGCGGCTGCGTCGGCGTCTCCTGCCGAGCGAGCCGAGAAGGACCTCGACCCCCGTTTGGCCGTCGCCGGCGCTGTGGCGCTCCTGCTCGGATGGGTCGCGACAGCGTCCTGGGTGCTCCCGGCGGCCGGGATAGCGGACATGGATGAGGCCGAGATCCAGGATGGGCTCGAGCGTCTGGTCCGCGGCATGCTCAGCGGGAATGTCCCGGGTCTGGGGCACGACGACCCGGCGCAGGGCTGACGTTCTCGGACGGCTCTTTGCGCAGCGAGAGGGCGAGGCGCCATCGGCGCCTCGCCCTCTCGTCGTTCGTACGCCGTCGGGGACGACGCCACGCTGTGTTCGGACCTCAGTCGTTCAGCGCCATGCCGATCTCGGCGCCTGCGGCGAGCAGGTCCTGGGGATGCAGCCACCTGTCGGCCAGCGCCACGCCGCCCGACTTCACGATGGCGTCCCTCAGGGGGATCGCCCAGCGGTGCTCGAGCACCACGACCGCCGCCGTCATGCCCGGCGGGATCGCATCGGCGAGGTACCAGACCTCTTCTTCGTCGTAGACGGAGCCCTGCTCCAGGGCCGCCTCGGCGCCGGCGACGGCGCCCACTTCGGCGCCCTCTTCGCCGGCCGCGCCGAAGCCCATGAGCGCGCCCGCGAGGGCTCCGAGCTCGGCAAGCTCCTCATTGTCGGCGATCTCGACCTTCTCGACCGTGCCGTCCTCCGCCTTGTGCACCACGAGCAGGTCGATGACCCGCACGATGTCCTGGTCGCGCAGCTTGTCGAGCGCGTCAAGCGCTTCGCCCTTGAACTCCGCATCCGCGTCGTAGCCGATCGTGAGGATCTGAACCGGACCCATAGCCATATCGGTCTCCTTCTCTGTAGCCGGCCGCGTCCCGGCCGTCTACATGCTCTGCAGGATCTTGGTCTTCTGGAAGTCGAACTCGGCCTGGGTGAGAACGCCCTGGTCGAGCAGGCCCTTGAGTTGCGTCAGCTTGGCCA
>CAYTRM010000367.1:0-2971 GCA_964440225.1 uncultured Thermoleophilia bacterium
GGGCCAGCGCTCCGAGCGTCGACAACGTGGGATTGCCGTGCCCGGCTTCGATGGGACTCAGCTCGCTCTGCCGTAGTCCGGATGCCGCCGCCAGATCGCGCTGCGTCAGGCCGGCGGCCAGCCTGCCGGCCACGAGGGCCGAGGCGAGCCGGTAGCGGTCCTGACGGGCGCGCAGGTCGGCGAGCGCCGGCTCGCCTTCGGCGTTCGCCTCCGCGATCACTCTGTCGTACACGTCGGTCTGCCAGTTGCCGCACGAGAGCAGTCGCGTCCCGTCGATGTCTCTGTCGACAGGGGGTGTGGCCGGAGGGTGGTCCTTGATCGGTTCTATCCGATCAGCGCGCAGCGTCGCGTGGTCAAGTCCCGATGTGCGGGGTACATCCACGGCCGGCCTCTCCGCCTCCCGGACCGCCTCCTCTGCCGCCTCCGCACCCCCGACCATTCCCTCCACACGTCCGACCGACCAGTCCGCGCTCCGGGCAGTCCTCTCGGCGTCGTCCCGCTGCCGCGCGACATCGCGCATGAGCCACCGCGCGTCACCGAGACCGGGTACGCTCTGCCATCTCATTGGGCGGGGTTCCGGCGAGACGCCCCCGCTGAGGAGAAGCAGATGGCGACCGCAGGCATGGAAGAAGACGTGGATCGTCGCGCAGGCGGGTCGACACGCGCGGGCGATCCGGGCGGGATGCCTGGTCGCGATCCTCAGGCGTACCTCGACGAGCGCGGGTCCGTGTCTGCGGCCGAGGTGAGTCCTGCAGATGTCCGGCCCCCAGCGGGCAGCAGTTCGCCGAGCGCGCAGACGGTCGCGCGTCGCTGCGACGGATGCAGGGCGCCGAACAGCCAGCGTTCGAAACTCACCTGTCGATGCGGCGAGCGGTACGTCAGGAGTCGGAAGGGGCGCCGGCGCATCGATCGACTGTCGCATGGTCGACGGGCGCGCGCGTGAAACGCCCGGCGCTGCCGGGGAGACGTTCCAGGGTGGTCCGGGTTGACGGTCGCCGCCGCCGCGGTCGCCGGCGGAGCGGCCGGCGCGGAGCGCCTTACCGCGCCAGCTCTGCGCGACGGCGGAACACGGCGCCGACGGTGTCGAAGATCAGCCGGGCGCCGTGGAGGGCGGTGAGCTGGCCCGGTCCGTCGTACATCGGCGCCACCTCGACGAGGTCCATGCCGATCACGTTGCAGCGGGCGCAGACCGCGAGGAGGATCGCCTTGGCCTCGTAGTAGCTGAAGCCGCCGGGCTCGGGCGTGCCGGTGCCCGGGGCTATCGCCGGGTCGAGCGCGTCGATGTCGAAGGTGATGTACGTGTCGGCGCCCACCGGCAGGTGCTCGACCAGGTCCTCGACGCGCGCGTCCCGGGCCTGCTCGCACCAGAAGATGTGGGCGCCGCGGCTGCGCGCCAGGGCGATGTTGTCGCCGGGGGTGTGCAGGCTGCGGATGCCGTACTGCGTGAGCCCCGCCAGCCACCCGGCTTCGTCGCTGCGGATGATCGGGCTGGCGTGCGAGTAGCGCTGGCCGCCCTCCTGGTCCCAGTAGTCCATGTGCGTGTCGAACTGCACGAGCTGGAACGGCTTGCCGTCGCGCGCCTGGCTCACCGCCTTCAGCACCGGGTAGGTGACCGAGTGGTCGCCGCCGAGCGTGACGGGGAAGACGCCCGACTCGACGAGCGGTCGCATCCGGTCGACGACGGCGTTGTGGTAGCGCTCCGGCGACCACATCGGGCCGAGCGCCACATCGCCGCAGTCGGCCCAGCGCACGCCGCCCATGAGTTCCACCCCGGCCTCGCCGTCCCAGAGCGCGTCGAGGCCGTCCCGGAAGGCCCACATGGTGGAGATCTCGCGGAGCGCGCGCGGTCCCATGCGTGCGCCCGAGCGGTGCGTCGTGCCCTCGTCCCACGGGATGCCCATGACGGCGACGTCGGCCTCGGCCGGCGTCGGCGACGGTACGTGCGGGGCCTTGAAGAAGGTCGCGATGCCGGCGTACGGCATGTCCTCGTAGGTCATCTATCTCACGCTCTTGGCGTGCGCCTTGCTGACCTCGGCCACGCACTCTTCCACGATGTCGCAGCCGAGCGCGAACAGCTCCGGCGGCTGGTTGAGCGCCGGCGTGGGGCGGAAGTAGTTGAACGCCGGCTCGTAGATCGGCACGACGCCCTTGCGCTCCATGGCGTAGACGATCTCGCGCGTGAGGTCGTGCGCCGGCTCCTTGGTGTCCTTGTCCTCGACGAACTCGACGCACATGTAGGCGCCCATGACGCGCACGTCGCCGACGATCTCGTACTTGTCCTTCATGGCGCCGAACTTCGCTTTCGCGACCTTCTCGAGCTCGGCTACGTTGTCGAGCACTTTGTCGCGCTCCATGATCTCGAACAGCTTGGTCGCCATGAGGCAGGCGGCGGGATTGCCCGCGAACGTCCCGCCGGTGTACAGCTCGCCGGCCGGCTCGCTCATGCGGTCGCTGCCGAGCGTGCAGGCGAGCGGCATGAGCCCGCCGCTGAGGCCCTTGCCCAGGCTGAGTAGCTCGGCCTCGACGCCGTCCCAGTGCTCGATGGCGAACCACTTGCCGGTGCGGCCGACACCCTCCTGGACCTCGTCGTTGTAGAGGATCCAGCCGTACTTCTTGCACAGGTCGGAGAGCGCCTTCGGCCACTCCGGCGGCGGGATCTGCACGCCGTTCTCACCCTGGATGAACTCGACGTTGACGCCGGCGATGCTGTCGGGCGTCGCCTTGTACTTGAGGATCATCTCCTCGATGTAGTCGAGGCAGGCGAGCTTGCAGGCCGGGTGCTCGAGGTGGTACGGGCAGCGGTAGCAGGTGGGGAAGGGGACGTTGATCCAGCCGCTCATGAACGGCTCGATGGCGTGATTGTAGTGGGCGTTGTGCGGGCCCATCGCGCCGGTGCCGTAGTTGCCGCCGTGGAAGCTGCCGAGGAAGGTGATGACGATGCGCATCCTTCTCCTATCGTCACGACACCTTC
>CAYTRM010000368.1:0-2953 GCA_964440225.1 uncultured Thermoleophilia bacterium
GGCCGAGGACCTGGCAGGAGCCGGGGTGTCAACGAGCTGGGGGACCGGCTCGGATGTCGAAGACCAGGCGCTCGCCGGCCGTCTCGCGCGGCTCATCGATCACTACCTGGACGCGGAGGAGGCGCGCGCCCGTGAGGCGGACGCGCCCGCACGGGCGCGCGAGCGGGCGCAAGCCGATCTCGCGCAGCTTCGCGGTCACCTGCTCGAGCTCGGGCGCCTCGCCGAAGGCGCTGGCGCCCTCGCCGCCCGCCCGAGCGACACGCTCGTCGCCCTCGTACCACTCAGGTGACTTCGCCGTGGATCGTCACTCTGGAGCATGCGCGTCGCGTCAGTCACGCTCGCGGTATGTTGGTCACGACCTCTCGATATCCGGTCGCGCTCGTCGCAACGAGCATTGACGGCTATGTCATATCTGACATATGCTGCAATCCGTGACGCGGCGCGCCGGCAAGCCGCTGGTGTGGCTTCACGGTGAGGTGCGTACCCCACCGCTCACGGCCGCTGCCAGGGTCGAGGCCGGAGAGCTCCTGCGCCGCCTGCAGCGAGGCGAAGCGCTGAGCCTGCCGCACTCCCGGCCGATGCCGGGTCTCGGCAGGGGTTGTCACGAGTTGCGTGTCGTCGACGAACGAGCTACGTGGCGCATCGTCTATCGCGTCGATGCCGATGCGATCGTCATCGTCGAGGTCTTCTCGAAGAAGACGCGGGCGACGCCGCGGTCGGTGCTGGACGCGTGCAGGCGCAGGCTCCGCGCATACGACGGGATCGCAGAGGAGAGGGAGTGAGCGCGATGGACAAGGCCAAGCTGGACCGCCTGCGCGCGGCGGGTTGGCGCAGCGGCGACGCTGCCGACTTCCTGGAGCTGAGCCAGGAGGAGGCGGCGTTTGTGGAGCTCAAGCTGGCGTTGGGCGACTACCTGAGGAAGGTGCGCACGGAGAACTCCTGGACGCAGTCCGAGGTAGCGCGTCGCCTCGGCTCCAGCCAGTCCCGCGTCGCCAAGATGGAGGCAGCCGACGTCTCGGTCTCCGTCGATCTGCTCGTCAGGTCCCTGCTTGCGCTGGGGGCATCCCTCCAGGAGGTCGGGCGCGCGATTGCCCGAGCGGCGTGAGCGGTACGAGCTCCCACCTCCTGCTGCCCACGGCCGGGTCCTGATTGCCGGCTCTCGCGAAGCCCGGATGGGGCGCCTCGCCGAAGGCGCAGGCGCCCTCGCCGCCCACCTGAGCGACGCGCTCGTCGCCCTCGTACCACTCAGGCGACTTCACCGAGGCCGAGGGGGCCAAGCTGGCGGTCGCCGCCGCCGGCGCTCTCTGCTGTGACTGGCGGCCCCGCTCGGCAACGTCCACCATGAGCGGCCATCGTCACTCTGGTCATTGCACCGGCCTCGGCGCAGGCTGGCGCCACCACGGCGACGCGCCGTCAGCCTGTCAGGCGAGAGCGTATGATGGGCCAGTCGAGAGACGATCGAGGGGTGAGGCACAATGACGATCGACGAACTGAGGCGCGAAGCGCTGCAATTGGACGCCGCGACGCGGGCAGAGCTCGCTCGGGATCTTCTCGTAAGCCTCGACGATCTCTCCGAGGCGGAGGTCGAGCGGCTTTGGCTCGAAGAGGCCGTCCGTCGCGATGAGGAGATGGCCTCCGGCAAGGTGAAGCCGATCCCCATGGACGAGGTCTTCGCGGAGCTGCGAGCCACCAGGGCGTGAGCAGCCGGGTCGGCTTCCACCCCGACGCCCGACGCGACCTGCGCGAAGCAGCGGACTTCTACGACCTGGAGCGGCTCGGGCTCGGCGCCGAGTTCCTTGACGCAGTCGAACAAACGATGCGGCGGGTGATCGAGTATCCGGAGTCCTCGCCTGTCGTTCTTGGCCGCGTGCGGAAGTGCGCCATATCCCGGTTTCCCTACGCCGTCGTGTATTCGGTTCGCGGCGGAGGGGTCTACGTCTCCGCGGTCGCCCACAACAGCCGCCGGCCGTTCTACTGGCGGGACCGCCTCTGAAGCAGATGGTGCTCGCTCACCTCGGCGCGTAGTCAGGCGGACGCGCCCGCACCTGCGCAAGCGCTGCGCCGTCCTGCGTCGCACCGCCGCCGACGCCCAGGATCGTCTCGCCGGCGTCGACACCGAGCTGCCGGGCCAGCTACCTGCGGCATCAACTCCCGGTCGCCGCACCGGGATCAGACGGTGCTCTGGTTTCCCGGCCGCCTGAGTGGAGTTGAGTGCGCCCGAGCGGCCGCGCGAGCGGGCGCAGGCCGATCTCGCGCGGCTCCACGCGCTCATCGTCTCGAAGCACGAAGTCGCCTGGGCTCAAGCATCGGTCCTCATCTTGTCGATAGAAGCAGCAGAGGGTAGACCGGCCGCCGGACCGCGGCGGTCGGGAGAAGACCGAAAGGATGCCGTGATGCGCACGTCGTTCGCGTTGCCAGCCCTGCTCTGCGCGCTGCTCTTCGGGGCGCTCCTGATCGGCGCCGGGGCGCTGGCGCCGGCCGCCGACGCCGTGAGCTTCGCGGCCTACGTCGGCTACGAGGTCGGTGACTTCCCTCTCGGCGTCGCCATCGGCGACTTCGACGGCGACGGCGATCCGGATCTCGCCGTGGGCAACGACGAGTCCGCAACGGTCAGCGTCCTTCTCGGCGTCGGTGACGGCACCTTCGGCGTCAGCACCAACTTCGGGACGGGCGTCCACCCGGACAGTGTCGCCGTCGGCGACTTCGACAACGACGGCCACCAGGACCTCGCCGTGGGCAACGCAGGTTCCGCAACGGTCAGCGTCCTCCTCGGCGTCGGTGACGGTACCTTCGGCGCCAGCACCAGCATCGGGACGGGCTCCGGCCCGCAGAGCGTCGCCGTCGGCGACTTCGACAACGACGGCCACCAGGACCTCGCTACGGCCAACTGGGGTCCCAGCACCGTCACCGTCCTGCTCGGTGACGGCACGGGTGCCTTCACGACGGCCTCGTC
>CAYTRM010000369.1:0-2940 GCA_964440225.1 uncultured Thermoleophilia bacterium
AGGTCGATGAGCAACTCCTGGCGGCCGATGCCGGCTGGTACGACGCCGATGCCGGCGTGCTGGGCGCCGTACTGCAGACCTATGCTCGTCGGCAGTCCGTAGCCGAAGCAGTTCTGCAGGAGGTCGTCCGGGCGGAGGCCGACCATCCACATCGAGCGCGCGTTGCGCTGGGCCCAGAACTCCATGTCACGACGCGTCACCCAGATCGGCGTGGGCTTGCCGGTCGTTCCCGACGTCGAGTGGACCTCGATGATGGCGTCGAGGCCGCAGGTGCGAAGGCCGTCCGGATAGGTGTCGCGAAGCGTCGTCTTCTCGATGAAGGGCAGGCGACGCACATCGTCCAGCGACTCGATGTCGGCCGGCTCGACGGCGGCGGAGCGGCACGACTCCCGATATGCCGCGCTCCGGGCGTACGCGTGGGAGACCACCTGTCGCAGACGCTCGAGCTGGAGCGCCCGCAGGGCGCCGGGCTCGAGCGTCTCGTGGACCGGGTCGAAGTACTCGCGTTCCTCACCGGCGGCGTGCGGTCCTTCGGCCGCGCCGCCTGCCGCCGCGACGCCCGGGTTCCCGGCGCTCACGCCCCCGCCTCGCGGCCCGCTGCGAAGGCGGCGAAGTTGAGGTCCTTCCACTTCGGCGGCACGTTGCGGGCCAGCGCCTCCCGCCACGTGGCGACGTCGAACGGGAGGTGCGTCGACAGAGCCCCGACGAGGACGATGCCGGCCACCTTCAGGTCGCCGACCTCGAGGGCGATCGCGTTGCCGTCGAGGGCGATCAGCCGCCTGGAGCCGTCGTCCATGCGTTCGACGGCGTCGAACGGGTAGGCGAACTCGCCCTGCGAGGCGAGCGGGGGGACGATCTGCTGCAGGTTCACGATGGCGACGCCGCCGGGGACGACCGACGGGGCCAGCCGCAGGCCCTCGGCCTGCTCGAAGGCGAGCAGGTAGTCGACCTCACCGGGGCTGATGCTCGGCGCCACGACGGTCTTGCCGATGCGGATGTGCGAGCTGACGCTGCCGCCACGCTGGCTCATCCCGCGAGTCTCGCTGAGCTTAACCTCGAGATCGCCGTGCAGCAGCGCCGTGTCGGCGATGACCGCGGCGGCCACGATCACGCCCTGGCCGCCGACCCCGACCACCATGATGTCGTCGACCACGCCGTCCGCGTAGTGCACGGCGCAGGCGTTCGGCGCCGCGGACTTCGACTGCTTGCCGTTCATGCGTCACCTGCCTTCTTGATCGCGCCCGGTTTGCAGAGCTGCGCGCAGAGCGAGCAGCCGGTGCACGTCTCGCTGTCGATCGCGACCTTGTGCCGGCCCTTGTGCGTCGCCTCGACGTGGTGCAGCGACGGGCAGCCGAGCTTCATGCACTGCTGGCACGCGTTGCAGACGTCCTCGTCGACCACGTAGTGGGCGTCGCCCGGGAGCTTGCTCGGGAAGAGCATGCAGGGGCGGTTGGTGATGATCACGGCGGGGCCGTCGAAGGCGTGCCCCGCCTTCAGCGCCGCGACGCACGCCTCGTAATCGTAGGGGTCGACGCTCTCGATGTGCTCGACGCCGAGCGCCCGGCAGATCGCCGCGATGTCCACCGGCTTCGTCTGCGCGCCGGCCAGCGTCCTCACGTTGCCGGCGTTGGTCTGCCCGCCGGTCATCGCGGTGATGCTGTTGTCCTGGATCAGCACGGTGACGTTGGTGCGCTGGTGCACCGCGTTAAGCAGCCCGGTGAGGCCGGAGTGCAGGAAGGTGGAGTCGCCGATGACGGCGATGGACCCCTTCTCGCTGCCACCGGCCCGCGTGAATCCCTGCTCCATCGGGATGCTGGCGCCCATCTCAACCGCCGAGTGCATGTGGCTCACCGGCGGAAGCGTCGTGAGGTCGTAGCAGCCGATGTCGCCGTGCACGTCGAGGTCGAGCTTCTTCATCGCCGTGGCCATGCCGCGGTGCGGGCAGCCGGTGCAGAGGACGGGGGGCCGCGGGATGACGGAGGCGTCTTCCGCGGCCTTCTCCTCCGCCCAGCGCGGCAGGTCGAGACCGGCGGCGACGAGGCCCCGGCCGACCCGCACCGGCGTCAGCTCGCCCCACTGGGGGAACCACCGCTTGCCCTCACAGGCGATGCCGGCGGCGAGCAGCTGCTCCTCCAGATACGGCTCGAGCTCCTAGACGACGAACAGACGGTCGACGGTGGCCGCGAACTCGCGGATCGCCTCGATCGGCAACGGGTGGATCATGCCGAGCTTGAGATGCGACGCCTCGGGCAGCGCCTCCTTGGCGCTGATCGCGGCGGCGCCGGCGCTGACGATGCCGATACGCGCGAAGGCGCCCGTGCCGGGCTCCGCGCGCGCCAGCTCTCCCGACGCGGCGCTCGCCTCCGCATAGGCGCGCAGGCGCTCGACGCGCTCGAGCAGGCTCCGGTGCAGCGGACGCGAGAACTTCGGGAGCAGGCAGTACTTCTCGGTCTTCCGGTCCGGCGGCCGGCGCTCCGGCACCGGGCGGCGAAGGGCGACCGGGTCGTCTCCGCCCCCGGCCCCGACCTCGCCGTCGAACCGGACGATGCTCTTCTGGTGCGCCGTCTGGATGCTCAGCCGCACCATCACCGGCACGTCGAACTCCTCGCTCATGGCGAACGCGCGCTTCGCGTACTCGTAGCACTCCTGGCTGTCCGCAGGCTCGAGCATCGGCATGCTGCTGATGCGGCCGAAGTAGCGGTCGTCCTGCTCGGTCATGCCGCTGCTCATGCCGGGGTCGCCGGCGAGACAGACGACGAGCCCGCCGTTGACGCCGGTGTAGACCGAGCTGATCAGCGGGTCGGCCGCCACGCTGGCGCCCGCGCTCTTCATCGCCGTGAGCGCGCGAACGCCGCCCATCGCGGCCCCGAACGCCACCTCGTAGGCGACCTTCTCGTTGGTCGACCACTCGGCATACACGCCGTCGTAGCGGGCCAGGCT
>CAYTRM010000370.1:0-2932 GCA_964440225.1 uncultured Thermoleophilia bacterium
GTCGGCATCCAGCACGTCTCGGTGGCGCGTCGCCCGCGTGTCGCGATCCTCCCCACCGGGAGCGAGCTCGTCCCCCCGGGCGTGCCCCTCGCTCCGGGACAGATACGCAACTCGAACTCGTTCACGGCCTACGGGCAGACGCTGGCCGCAGGCGGAGAGCCCGTATCTCTCGATATCGCTCGCGACGACGTCGACGAGACCCGGCGTCTCCTCGGCGCGGCGCTGGAGCACGACGTGGTCGTGACCTCGGGCGGCGTGTCGGTCGGCGACTACGACTTCGTGAAGCAGGTGCAGGATGAGCTCGGCGTCGAGCGGCGGTTCTGGGGCATCGCCACCAAGCCCGGCAAGCCGCTCGCCTTTGGAGTGCGCGGTGACACGCTCGTGTTCGGCGTGCCCGGGAACCCGGTGGCGTCCATGGTCAGCTTCGAGATGTACGTGCGGCCGGCGCTGCTGGCGCTCCAGGGCCGGGCGGACGTCTACCGCCCGTACCTCTTCGCCGCGGCCGACGAGCCGGTGGCGCGTACGCGAGACCGCACCGAGGCGCGACGGTGCCGGCTCGTCCATCATGATCGCGCGTGGGGATTCACGACGACCGGACCGCAGGGGTCGGGAATCCTCAGCTCGATGACCGGGGCCGACGGGCTGGCTTTCGTGCCTGCGGGATTCCCGGGCGGCGAACCGGGGACGGAGCTCATGGTCATGCTGCTCGCGGGCAGCTCCGCTCAGCGGCCTCCGTTCCCCGGCGCGGCGTCCGCAGGCTGAGCGCCGCTCAGGGAGTCTTGAAAGAGCGGAGGGACCGCGCCTTCTCCAGTGTCGCCCAGACGATCAGCCGACGGCTGGCGCTGTAGGGCGGGTCACAGGTCGTGAGCACGAGGGCGTAGCCGCGGTCGCGCAGGACGCCGATATCCGATGGCGCTACGGTCGTCGTCTTCGCGACCGTATACCGGAGACGCGCGTAGGGCGTGTGGATGGAGATGAGGTCACCCTTCTTGAGCCTGTCCAGCTTGTTGAACGGCGCGCCGTACGTCGTTCGGTGTCCGGACACGGCGAAGGGCTCGCCGGCCCCCGGGAGCGGCGTGACCGCATAGTGGACGGGGCCGCTCCGGAGGAGGTCCCTGTCGCCCTCAGGGTCGAGCGCCAGCCGGCCGCCGACGCCCTGCTGAACGAGGCGGTCGAGACCGAGGCTCGGGATGCGCAGCCGTCCGATGGGGTCGCCCGGTCGCAGGTCGCGGCCGTAGCGCACGGCCAGGCGGCGCACCAACTCCTCCTCGGGTATGTCGCGGGGGCGCGTGCCGGTGTCTGCCGTGACGACGGCGGCGAAGGCCGCGCTCTGCTCGCGGTAGGCCGAGTCGAGACGGGTCTGTTGCACCTGGGCGTACGCGGCCGACCAGAACGGGTAGGCGAGGATGAGTCCTCCGACGATGAGGAGCAGATCGCCGGCGAGGCGCGTCCAGCGTCGCCGGTCCGTGCCGGCGGGGGTGGGCGAAGGCGGACGATCGGTCCCGATGTGCGCGTCGTTGCGGCTCATTCCAAGATGGTACCCGGCCTGCGGAGGGGTCACAACGTGCTAGACTGGCGCCCCCGACGAGGAGGCGCCGCCGGTGCGATCCTGTAGCGACGTCCACAACCTCCTGCTCCAGGAGGGGGTACCCCACGAGATCGTCCATCTCCCGTCCTCGTCACGCACGGCCCAGCTGGCCGCCGAGGCCCTCGGGGTCCGGGTCGACGAGGTCGTCAAGTCGCTCGTCTTTCTCCTCGACGGCCGCCCGGTGCTGGTGCTCGTCCCAGGCTCCTCGACCGTCGACTCGGCGGCTCTTGCCCGCGCATCCGGGGGCGAGAAGGCGATGCTGGCGACAGGCGAAGAGGTCCTGCGGATCACCGGGTATCGCCCCGGCGCGGTCCCGCCCTGCGGGCTCGATACGACGCTCGAGGTGGTCGCCGATCCGGGTGTCTTCACGCCTGAGGTCGTGTACTGTGGCGGCGGCACGACGACCACGATGCTCAAGATCCGCAGCGCCGATCTCGAGGCGCTGCTCGAACCTCGCAGGGCCCCTGTGGCGAAGCGCCGTCGAGGTGAAGCCGGCGGGGCGCACGAGGGCTGATCGCGACGCCGAGACGCCGCCGCCGCCGGACGACGACGGGCACGGCCCGCGGACGAAGTGGAGAACGCGCATGACGAAGACCGCTGCTCACACCATCGGTTCGGCAGGCCGCCTGACCATCCTGGGGCGCGAGCAACTCGACCGGCTTGACGCGGCGGCCCTCGAGGTGCTCGCCGAGGTGGGCGTGTCCATCCCCTCCGAGAAGGCGCGCGCGGCTCTGGTGGCGCAGGGCGCCACGGCCGACGGAGCGCGCGTCACGCTGCCGGCCGAGCTGGTGCGGCGCCTCGTGAGCCTGGCGCCGGAGAGGATGACACTCGGCGCCAGGGCGGGCGCGCCGCTCGTCACCGGCGAGGACTCGCTCGTCACCACCGACGGCTGCTGTGTGGAGATCTACGACCTCGAGACGGGCGAGAAGCGCGGGACGAACGCGGACGACGTCGCGCTCATCAGCCGCGTCGTCGACGCACTGCCCGAGATCGACTTCTGCTGGCCGGCTGTGAGCGCGCAGGACAGGCCCTCCGAGGTCCGCGGCCTGCACGAGCTCTATCTCGCGCTGGCCAACACCGGCAAGCACGTGCAGACCGTCACTGTGGTCGAGCCTGAGCTGGCCGAGATCGCCGTGCGGATGGCGCGGGCCTTGAGCGGCTCGGACGAGATGCTGCGCGCGGAGCCGCCGATCAGCGCGCTGCTCGGCACCGTCACACCTCTCGGCAACGACGCCGGCACGCTCGAGGCCGGCCTGGTCTTCGCCGAGGCCGGGATCCCGATCGGCTTCGTGACCATGCCCATGGGCGGGTCGACGACGCCGATCACGATGGCCGGCTCGCTGG
>CAYTRM010000371.1:0-2932 GCA_964440225.1 uncultured Thermoleophilia bacterium
TGCCGGCGACTCGAGCGGGCGGCAGGAGGCCGGCGCTCCGGGGGGAATGCCACGGTGGTGCTACGCGCGCCGCGGCGTTCATGTCGCGCGCTGCGGAAACCGATAACGGTCGTAAGGCGGATCGCCGGTCGACGACGGAGGAGGGCGACTTGATCTCGGGAGACGCGTCACCCGGTGGGGGCGTCGTGGAGCGCATGTTCGACGCGACGACCGACACCATCCCGGAGGTCATCGCCTTCATCGCCGGGCAGGCGGAGGAGTGGGGGCTGCACCCGCAGCGGCTCATGCAGCTGGAGCTCGCGGTCGAGGAGGCGGTCGTCAACATCTGCCTGTACGCGTACGAGGTGCCGCCGGGGGAGCTGCTCGTGCGCGTCGAGTCGGGGGAGGCCGCCTTCATCGTCGAGCTGGTCGACGAAGGCGTGCCCTTCGATCCGCTCGGCGTGGAGGAGCCCGATCTGCGGGCGCCGGCCGGCGAGCGGCAGGTCGGCGGGCTCGGCATCTTCCTGGTGCGCCGGGTGATGGACGAAGTCGCCTACGTGCGTGACGGGTCGCGCAACGTGCTCCGGCTCGTCATCAGGCGGACGTGAACCGGCGGATCATCGCCGTCGTCGCGGCGTGCTGCCTCGGCGTCGCCGCTCTTGCCGTCGCGGGGACGCGCGGCGGGCCGGCAGAGGGCGCGTCCCGCCCCGAGCAGGTCCGGCTCGTGCTGCAGTGGGAGCCGCAGGCTCAGTTCGCGGGGTATTACGCCGCCGCGGAGCAGGGCTACTACCGCGATCACGGCCTCGACGTCGAGATCATGTCCGGCGGCCCCGGCATCGATCCGATCGCCGAGCTCAGGAGCGGCCGCGCCGAGTTCGCGACCTCCTTTCTCAGCGGCGCCATGACGGCCGCGGAGGAGGGCGAGCCGCTGGTCTGCGTGAGCCAGATCGTGAACCGCTCCAACCTTCTGCTGGTGGCCCGGCGTGGAGCCGTGGCCGACCGCGACGCGCTCGACGGCCAGCGGGTCAGCCTCTGGGGGACGAGCTTCCAGGCCGCCTACCTGGGCTACTTCAGCACGGCGGACGTCGAGCCCGAGCTCGTGCCGCAGTACTACACCGTCAACCTGTTCCTGCGCGGCGGGGTCACGGCGTGCGCGGCGATGGAGTACAACGAGTACCACACCATCCTGCAGGCGGGGGTGAACCCCGACGAGCTCACGACGTTCAGCCTGCGCGAGGCCGGCTTCGACTTCCCCGAGGACGGCGTGTACACGCTGGCGTCGACGCAGCGGCGGAGTCCGGGCCTGTGCCGGGAGTTCGCCGCCGCGACGCTCGAGGGCTGGCAGTACTGCCGCGACAACCCCGAGAAGGCCGTGACGATGGTCATGCGCCGGGCGCAGGCGGAACACGTGCCCACCAACCGCGCGCACCAGGACTGGATGCTCGAGTACGTTCTCAGGGCCGTCTACCCCGGCGAGAACGACTCCTGGCAGCCGGGCGTGCTCTCGCGTGTCGACTACGAGCGCACCCGGGCGATCATGATCGGCGAGGGGCAGATAGCCGGCGCGCCGTCCTACGAGCGCTTCGTCGCGCCGGAGGCCCGCGGTGCTCCGTGATCTCAGCATCGCCTGGCGCATCACGGTGCTCATGGTGCTCGGCGCCGGACTCGTGCTCGCCGCCGTCAGCCTGTACACGTACGTGTCGGCTCGCGGCCTCCTCGAGCAGCGCCAGCAGGCCGAGATCAGGCAGACGCTCAAAGCGACCGTCAGCCGCATCGAGACGGTCGAGAGCAACGTCGAGAAGATCACCGGCGGCCTCGCGCTGTCGGTCGACGACCTCGAGCCGGGGGCGGAGCACGCGGAGGCGCTGCTGCGCCGCGCCGTCGCCGGCAACGACGAGCTGACCGGCTCGGCGATCGGCTACCGGCCGACCGCCTCCTCGCGGTTCGCGCCCTACGCGTTCAAGCGCGACGGCGCCGTCGTCGTCAAGGATCTGGCCGCCGGCGGCCGCGCCTTCGAGGCCGGCGACTGGTTCCAGTTGCCCTACCAGATGGGCGAGGCTGTCTGGACGGAGCCGTACTACGACGAGGGCGGCGCCGACATGGTGATGGCCACCTATGCGGTCCCGGTCCACCTGGACGGCGACCCGGAGCCGGTCTCGGCGGTGGTCACCGGCGACGTCTCGCTCACGTGGCTCACGGACCTGCTGGAGGGCCTCGACCTCGGCGAGACCGGCTACGCCTTCCTCCTCAGCAAGAGCGGGACCTTCATCGCCCACCCGCGCCGCGAGTTCATCATGAACGAGTCGGTCTTCAGCGTCGCCGAGGAACGGGACGACCGTGACCTCCGCGGCATCGGCCGGACGATGGTGGACGGCGGCAGCGGCTTTGTCGCCTTCGGCGGGCTCAAGGGCATCGCGCCCGACGAACCGTCCTACCTCGCCTACGCGCCCATCCCATCGACCGGCTGGTCCCTGGGCATCGTGTACGCCGACAGCGAGATCGACGGCGACGTGATCGCCCTGAGCCGCATCCAGTGGGGCATCTCGCTCGCCGGCGTCGGGGCGCTGCTGATCATCGCCCTGTTCCTCGCCAAGTCGATCACGCGGCCGCTGCACAGTCTGGACGCGGCGACGCGGACGCTCGCGCACGGCGATCTGGACGCGCCCCTGCCGCAGGCGAAGGGGCGCAACGAGGTCGCGCACCTCACGGCCTCGTTCGCGCGCATGCGCGACGACCTGCAGCGGCACATCGAGGAGCTCCGCGTGACGACCGCGGCGCGCGAACGCATCGAGAGCGAGCTGCGCATCGCCGCGTCCATCCAGATGAGCCTCGTCCCGCGCACGTTCCCGCCGTATCCGCGCCGCGACGACCTCGAACTGTACGCCCTGCTCGATCCGGCGCGCGCGGTCGGCGGCGACTTCTACGACTTCTTCCTGCTCGACGACGACCACCT
>CAYTRM010000372.1:0-2926 GCA_964440225.1 uncultured Thermoleophilia bacterium
GCCGCCGACTGCGGCGACACCCACACCCTGCACGAGCTCGACGCGGCCTGGAACAACACGCAGAAGCACCTCCAGGGCATGGTGCAGGGTGAGCGCGAGGCGCGCTACGCGGTCGAGATGGCGACGGTGATCGCGGGTGGGGCGGAGCAGCTTCGCCGCCGCCCGCCGATGAGCGACCTCATCGGCACCGTACAGCCGCTGGTCAACGACAAGGACGGCATCGAGGCTGCGCTCGTCTTCGCCGCGGCCGGCATCCCCGTCTGCTTCGTCACCATGCCGACCTACGGGACGACGGCGCCGGCGACCAAGGCCGGCGCCTACGTGATGGGCTTCGCCGAGCTGATCAGCGCGACGGTGCTCCTGCAGCTGGCGCACCCCGGCGCGCCGGTCATCCTCTTCCCTCTGCCCGTGCACGCCGACCCGCGGACGGCCGCGCTGGTGACGGCTCCGCTCAACCACCGCGGCCTCTTCCTGCCGAGCGAGCTCGTCCACCACTTCGGCCTGCCCTCGATGACGGGCTACGCCGGCACCGACGACGACCTCCCGGGCAGCTGGCTGGCCGCCGCCGAGACGGCGCACACGGTGATGCTCGCCGGCGTCGTCGGCTCCGAGCTCATGACGACGATCGGGCTCACCAACCGCTACCAGCTGTTCACGCCCGAGCACCTGCTGCTCGACGACGACCTGTACCGGCGCGCCGCGAACGCGTTCCGCGATCTGGAGCTGGACGAAGAGCAGCTGGCGCTCGACGTGATCGACGCCGTGGGCCCCGGCGGGCACTTCCTCGGACAGCCGCACACGCGCCGGCACATGAAGGAGTCGGTCGAGCGCTCGATCGGACAGGAGCTCGGCCCGGACGGCGCGCACCTGCGCGATCCCGTCGAGGTCGCGCGCGAGCGCGGGCTGGACATCCTCGAGAACTACGAGCCGGAGCCGCTCGACGCGGCGAAGGCGGCGGAGCTCACGCGCATCCTCGCCGCCGCCGACGCGGAGCTGCGCGGGTAGGGCGGCGGGCCGGCCCGCTTCGACGCCGCCCGGCGTCCGGCTGCAGGCGGCCGGCGGGCGGCGTGGGTCAGTCCGAGTCGCCGCCCGACTCGACGTATCCGAGGACCAAACGCCGCCAGAGATCGAAGGCAGGGCCGACGTCGAGGTCGGGGTCGGCCTGCACCTGCAGAGCGACGCCGTCGGCGATGGCCACGGTGAGCATGGCCATCGGCTCGATGTGGGCGGGCGGCTCCGCGTCTCCCGCCTCCTTGAGCGCCCAGGCGTCCAGCCGCCGATACCACTGGAAGAGGTCGCGCAGGTGCGGCCGGAGCTCCTCGTCGCGGATGACGTGAGGGATGACCTCGAAGAACATGCGGTAGGCGTCCCGGTCTCGCGGCAGGCCCTCGTGCAGGCGCATGAGCTGCGTCCGCCGCTCGTCCCCCGCCGGCACCGTCGTGAGCTGCTCGATGAGGTCCACGCTCTCCTGGTACAGCACGGAGTCGACGAGGGCCGTCAGCAGGCCCGCCTTGCTGCCGAAGTGGTAGCGGATCAGGGCGGCGTTCTCGCCCGCCTCGCGGGCGATGGTCGAGAACGTCAGCGCGCGAAACCCGTCGCGGAACAGCACGCGCTTGGCCGCGTCCAGGATCCGCACCGCGGTCGGCGACAGATCCGGCGTCGGATCGCTTATCGGCAGCTCGTACCTCGCCATCGCCTCGCCCCCTTCTTCTCTGCGCGCAGACGCTTCCCGGCGGCGCCGGCTCCCCGGCCGGCGCCGTGCACGTGCGCTCGGCAGGCACCCTACCGGCTCGCCTCGCCCGACGCCAGCACCCCGCCGACGCCCGGACGCCGGCGGCGCCGGACGCGCGCGCCGAAGCTTGACAGCCCCCGGTCGTCTGCTAGTCTACCGCATCAGTTAGTTGTGTGACTAACTAATCGACGGACCCACCCCGGAGGTGTCATTTGGAGAAGTCAGTCCGCACACGACTCGCCGATGGGTCGCTCGTGGCGATGACGCCATCGGAGATCCGCGCCGACCTGGTCGCCGGCACCGAGATCGGCGCCCGCCGCGCGAAAGCGCCGCCGCTCACCGAGGCCGAACTCGACCACCTGCTCGACATCTTCGCGAGCGAATCCAAGTTCAGCGCCGTCGACATGGGCGACGAGATCGTGCTCAGCTTCGACGGCACCGGCAACCTCGACTCGGGCGCCCGCGTCGACGAGCTGTACAGCTACCAGAGTCACCGCGGCGCCGACATGCTCGAGCTCTTCTCCATCGACTACTCGTACAAGGCGATCAAGACGATCCTGAGCTACGAGGCCCAGGCGATGAAGGTCGCCCAGCTCAACACGATCGCGCCGCTTCAGTACGGCGCCATGCCCGACCTGGGCCGGTACTCCATGCCCGACGGCCCTATCCCCAACTGGTCGGAGCTCATGCCGCTCGGCCGCATCGCGGAAGCGCGCGACGCGCAGGTGGCGGCGATCGACCACGCCGTCGACGACATGGTGTTCGTCGCCGA
Source organism: uncultured Thermoleophilia bacterium (assembly GCA_964440225.1). GTDB lineage: Bacteria > Actinomycetota > Thermoleophilia > UBA2241 > UBA2241 > CAIXSE01. The sequence continues at coordinate 2,505 of CAYTRM010000372.1, forward strand.
CGGCATGTGGGAGGCCGGCGCCGACGGCATGGACTTCGACACCGCCGGCGCCGCCGGCGACGGCGACTTCCTGGCCACGCTCACCGCCATCGAGAAGATCAAGGGCAGGCACCCCGACTGCGGCATCGAGCTCGGCATGGCCGCCGAGTACGTGCTCGGCATGCACGGCGAGCTCACCTACAAGGGCCGGCGGCTCGCCGGCATGTGGCCCAAGGACCAGGTCGTGGTCGCCCAGGAGGCCGGCGCCACCATCTTCGGCCCGGCGGTCAACGTCAATACCACCAAGAGCGTGGCCTGGAACGTGGCCCGCGCCTGCACCATCATCAAGCCGTGTATGGAGGTCGCCGAGATCCCCGTGCACCCGAACGTGGGCATGGGCGTCGGCGGCGTGCCGATGAGCCCCTACCCCCCGGCCGACGCCG
>CAYTRM010000373.1:0-2906 GCA_964440225.1 uncultured Thermoleophilia bacterium
GGTGTTCGGCGACGGCTCGCAGACGCGGTCGTTCTGCTACGTCGACGACCTCGTCGACGGGCTCGCACGCCTGGCCGAGAGCGGCGCGCACGAGCCGGTCAACCTGGGCAACCCCGACGAGTTCTCGCTCCTCCAGCTCGCCGAGCTCGTGCTCGAGGTCACCGGCAGCGACGCCCCACTCGTCTACCAGGCGCTGCCCACCGACGACCCCCAGGTGCGCTGCCCGGACATCGGGCGAGCCGTCGAACTGCTGGGCTGGGAGCCGGCCGTGGCCCTGAACGACGGGCTGGCGCGGACGGTGGGATTCGAGCGGCAGCGGCAGCCGCAGGGATGACGGCGCGTGCCCAGGTCTGACGCCGGCGTAGGCCTCGCTCACCTGCCGGGATCCGCCGGCAGGGCGTTCGGCGCCGTCGTCGTGCCCCTCCTGGCTGCGGCGCTTCTGTTCGTCCTGCTCACGTCCGTCCCGGCCCTGTACGCGCTGGCCGCCGGACTTGCGGTCGCCGGCTTCTACGCCGTCTACCGTCTCCCGGTGATCAGCCTGTCGGCGCTGGTGGTCTTCACAGTCACGCCGATGCTGTTTCAGATGACGAGCCGCTCCCCCCTGCCCGAGGTCGTCGTCGGCGGCAGGGTCTCGCTCGGCGACCTCATCATGACGGCGATGCTGCTCGCCGTCGTGCTTCGTGCGGCCGCCCTCCTGGCGCGGTCACGCCGCCGGTCGCCGGCGGCCACGACGGCGGCCGCCGTGGCCTTCGGCGCGCTGTTGCTCTGGCTCGCCTTCTCTGTGGCGCGCAACCTGGCGCCCTACGGCGTCCACACCATCGGGCAGTTCCGCTACTCATACCTGCTGCTCGCGGCGCCGGCCTACGCGGCGCTGTTCCTGCGTACTTCGACGCAGCGCCGGCGGTTCGTCGCCTTTCTGCTCGTCTACTCCGTCGGCGTGACCCTCGCCGTCGTCCCACTCATCGCCTCTCTCAAGGGCTGGTCGGTCGGCCCCGGCAGCAGATTCTTCCCCTCCTCGGTCTCGCTGGGCCTCCTGTATGGGTGGGCCGCGCTGTTCGTCCTCAGCGAGCGCGGCGCGCTGCCCGTCCCCCGGTGGCTGGCGCGCGGCCTGGCGCTGCCCGTGGCGGGTCTGCTCGTCCTCGACAGCCACCGGTCCGTATGGCTCGCCGCGCTCGCCATGCTCGCTCTCGCGCTCCTTGCGCTGAGGGCGGCCACCACGACCGTTGTCAGGCTCATCACCCTGACCGCGGCCGCCGCTGTAGCTCTGCTCACGGTCGCCACCCTGTGGGGCTTCGACGTCTTTGGCTACATCCTGGTCAGAGGCTCGGCCATCGTCGCGCCGTCCACCGGCGACACTTCCGCGTGGCGCCTGCGGTTGTGGCGCGCGAACCTCGCCCGCTGGCGCGAGCATCCCCTGACCGGCGACGGCTTCGGCGGCTACTACGCCGGCAACGCCACCGTCGGGGTCGCGCAGACGATGATGCCTCACAGCCTGTACGTGCAGACGCTCGTCGTGCTCGGGCTTGTCGGGCTGGTACTCCTCGTCGGCGTCGTCGCGGCCTGCGCAGTCGTGCTTTGGAGGAGTCGTAGGGCCGCGCCCGGCGCCGGACGCGCGCCGCTCGACGCCGCGCTCCCCGTGGTGGGTCTGCTCGTCCTCGGCGGCGCTCTCGCCTTCTGGTCGGTCTACCCGCTCGACCTGTACTCGTGTCTCTGGGTCGGCGTGGCCCTGGCGGCGGCCGCCGGCCTGCGCGGCGCCCGCGAAGGACCGCGTGCCTCTGCGCCACCCACAGGCATGGCTCCGGGCAGCGATCCATGAGGGTCGGCGTCGTCGGGCCGCTCTCCCTCGACCTGCTGCGCTGGACCTCCGGCCCTCCACCGGACCTCCCGGTGGGCTCGACCGCTCCGGTCGTCACGACCCTGGCCAACGGGCTGCTCGAGCGTGGTCACGACGTGACGGTCTTCACGCTCTCGCCGCAGGTCGCCGCCCCCACGACCCACACCTCCGGGCCGCTTACGGTGTGCATCGCGCCGCAACGTGTGCGGCACAGAGGGCGCGACTTCTTCGCGCGCGAGCGGCGCTTGCTCCTGGCGATGCTGCGCGAACACGAGTGCGACGTACTCCACGCCCAGTGGACCTACGAGTACGCCCTGGCGGCGCTCGCCACAGGGAGGCCTGCCCTGATCACCGCCCATGACCACGCCGCTACGATCATCCGCCACGTACCCGACCTCCACCGCGCCGCGCGACTGCTCATGGACCGGACCGTCGTGCGCCGAGCGCCGAGACTCACAGCGACGTCGGCCTACCTCCTCGCGAGGCTGGCCCCGAGCGTCCGCGGGAAGACAACGGTGATTCCCAATCTCATACCCCGGAGCATGTTCGAGCAGGGCGCTGCGGAGGACGACCGCCGTCGCCCTGACGGGCCGCCCGTCATCGTCACCGTCGTCAACGGCTTCGACAGACGCAAGAACGTGGACGGCGCGCTCGAAGCCTTCGCCCTTCTCAGAGCGCGACATCCCCAGGCTTGCCTGCGTCTCGTCGGACTTGGCATGGGTCCCGGACAGGTCGCGCAGAAGCACGCCCTGCGGCGGGGTGTGGCGGAAGGCGTCGACTTCCTCGGCGCTCAGCCCTTCGCCACGGCCCTCGGCGAGATCGCAGGGGCGGACGTGCTCCTGCATCCCTCTCGCGAGGAGGCGTTCGGGATGACCGTCCTCGAGGCGATGGCGCTGGGCACGCCCGTGGTCGCCGGCCTCCGTAGCGGCAACGTCCCTCATCTGCTCGCCGGCGGTCGCTGCGGCGTCCTGTGCGACGTCGAGGATCCCGTCGATGTCGCCGCCGCCGTCTGCGCGACACTCGAGGAGGCAAAGGCGACGAGCGCGCTCATCGGCCGCGCCCGGAGGCAGGC
>CAYTRM010000374.1:0-2904 GCA_964440225.1 uncultured Thermoleophilia bacterium
ATCGGCGGGTGGTCGGTCGTGCGCTTCTTGCCTCTGGTGGGCGTGTACTTGCCCTGCTTGGCGAGGCGCGCCGCGGTGGCGGCCACGGGCTGCCAGCCGGCGAGAGCCTCGAGGCTGCCGCGCAGGTCGAGCGACGGAGGATAGACCGTGTTGTCGGTGCGCGGGTAGCTGACGAGACCGTCGAGGTACAGGGACTCGGCGGCGCGCATGGCCCGCGCCGGCGTGATGCCGGCGCCGGACGACGCGCTCATGAGCGCGGTCGTGTTGAACGGCGGCGGCGGCGCGTCCTTGCGCGGCTTGGCCTCGTAGGCCGTCACCTCGGCGGTCTCGGCCTGGGCTCCGGCGAGCGCCGCCTCCATGGTCTCGAGGGCGTCGAAGCGGCCCTTGGCGTGCGCCGCCTCGACGACGTCCTCGCCGTGCGCCAGCGTCGCCTTGATCTCCCAGTACGGCACCGGCACGAACGCGCGCCGCTCCAGCTCGCGGTCGACGATCAGGCGGAGCGTCGGCGACTGAACGCGACCGACCGACAGGTAGTCGGAGCCGTAGCGATAGGACGCCAGCGACATGAAGCGGGTGAGCACGGCGCCCCAGATGAGGTCGATGTCCTGGCGGGAGTGCGCCGCCTCGGCGAGGTTGAAGTCGACGGTCGAGGGCTTGGCGAACGCAGCCTTGACCTCTTCGGCGGTCAGCGCCGAGTAGCGCACGCGGACGTGGCGGTCGACGACCGCGTCGGGCAGCATCCGCTTGACGTGCGGATCGCCGGGCGCCGCGGGCTCAGGCGGCGGCGCGGCCGCGGCGGCGCCGGCCTTCTTGGCGGCGCGTTTCTTCTTCTCCGGCTTGTCCCCCGGGTTGTACTTGAGGGCGTCGCCGCGCAGGATCTCGAGCGCCTCGTGGCCGATGAGCTCGCCCTCGCGGTCGTAGTCGGTCGCGATCACGAGCTCGGTGGCGCCCTTGGCGACGGAGCGCAGGGCCGCCAGCGTGCCGGCAGCCCCACCTTCGACGACCCAGGCCAGATCCGGCTTCTCGATCATGTCGCCGAGGTACTTGAGGCTCCAGCGCTTGTAGGTGTTCGGGAACACGGTCTCCATCACGTGACCGCGCAGCCCGACGGCCACGGCGTCGTCGCCTTCATAGGTGAAGTGGTAGGAGCGGACCTTCTGGCGGCCGCGGCCGTGCTCCTTGACGGAGGGCTTGCCGCCGAGGATCTCGGCGATCTTCCTGGCGGCTGAGTCTTTTTCTGTGACGATGAGCTTCACGAGCACCTCATGGAGTCGCGACGGAGTCGACCCGGACTGGGAGGGTTAATACCACCTTGCGAACCTGGACGTCGAGATGACGTTTGCCGCCGCGCGCCCTCAGGCGATGCCGTCGAGAGCCTCGGCGCGGGTGGGATACATGGCGAACACGCGGTCGAGGCCGGTCACGCCGAGGACACGCTCGACGGGACGGCTGGTGACGACCAGCGCCATCGTACCGCCGACGCCGTGCGCGCGCCGCACACCGCCGATGAGCACGCCGAGCGCCGTCGAGTCGAGGAACGTCACGTCGCTCAGATCGATGACCAGGCGACGCACGCCGTCGTCGAGCAGTTCGACCATGCACTCTTTGAACCGCGGCGCCGTGAAGATGTCGACCTCGCCCGAGATGATCACGACACCGAGGTCGTCGGCCGGGCGCTCGCTGGAGACGCTGAACAGGTCGCTCATCAGTCCGGGTCCTTGGTCGGCGCCGGCGAGGGCGCGTTCTCGTCGATCCACTGCTGCACGGCGGCCGCATCCGGTGATTCGGGCTCGAGCTCCAGGAACTTGGTGAACGCCAGCAGGGCCGTGTTGGTGTCGCCGGCGTTGATGGCGACGGTCGCCATGTCGAAGTACGACTGCGCGTCCTTGGGCGTGAGCGCCGTGATCTGACCGTACACGCTGGTGGCCAGCTGGTAGTCCTGAAGGAAGAGGTAAACGTCGACGAGCCGCTTCAGCGTGTCGAGCCGCTCCTGTTTGGCGGTCGCGCCCTTCTGCTTGGCGAGCAGTTCGTCGGCCCGCTCGAACGCGGCGGCCGCCTCTCGCCAGTCCGACTCCTGGGCCGCGGAGCCCGGCTGCTGCGTGTTGGCGCGGAGCAGGAAGCTCTCGCCGAGGCCGCGCCAGGCCGCCACGTCCTTGGCGTTCGCCGCGATCGTCGCCCGATACGAGGCGATGTCGGCCTCGAGCTGCTCGGTCGCCGACTCCTCCGCGCCCATGAAGTCGCAGCCGTTGAGAACGCCCGAATAGCCGAAGACGAGGAAGCCGGCCATGAGCACGGCCATCGCACCGAAGACGATGCGCTGCCAGAACTTGACCCTGCGACGATCGAGTAGCACCTAGACCCTCTTCCCTCGGTTGTCGTGCCCGGTGTGCCACCAGCCGGAGCCGGCGGCCCCGACCTGGACACCACCCGTCCTGACGCGGTCCTGGAGCTTGGCGCGCACCGCGATCGCCGCGTCCCTGATGGCCTCGTCGTCGAGATCCACGTACGCCCGGTCGCGATACAGCTCCCGGCCACCGATGACCGTGAGCGTGACGTCGTCCTGATTGGCGCCGTACACCAGCGCCGAGTACGGGTCGTCGATGGGCGCGAAGTGCGACCGGGCCACGTCGACGGCGATGAGATCGGCGAACTTACCCGGCTCCAGACTGCCGACCTCATCGCCCACACCGAGAGCCTCGGCGCCGCCGAGGGTGGCGATGCGCACGCACGTGCGCGCGTCGAGGACGCTCACGTCACGCTCCACGGCGCGGTGCAGGAAGAGCATCGTGCGCATCTCGTCGAACATGTCCATGATGTTGCTGGACGCCGGGCTGTCGGTGCCGAGCCCGACGCGGACGCCCTCGTGCAGCACGCACTGGCGGGTGACGCGGCACCGCGACGCGC
>CAYTRM010000375.1:0-2897 GCA_964440225.1 uncultured Thermoleophilia bacterium
GTCCTCGACCTCGCCGTCGATCACGGTCTGCTTCATCTGTGCGTAGAGCTCTTCACTCATCGGTGTCTCCTTGTGCCGGCGAGCAGATCGCCGTTGTCGGGTCGTGGTCCGGAGAGGCCTGTCTCACTTGCCGGCGGCAACGAAGGCGTCGACCATCGCGTCGACCTTCGCCTTCATATCGGCGCTGAGCGGCTCGGGCTTGTGGTTCGTCATGATGTCGACGAGCTTGCGGTGCGCCTTGTCGGTGGCGTCGAGCGAGCCCTCCGCCTCCCAGTTCTTCTGGGTCGCGCGGTTGAGGAGCGTCGGCCGCCACTGCAGCCCGCGCACGTGCCGCTTGGTGTGCCTGCTGCGCAGGAAGTCGCCGCCCTGGCCGACCTCGGCGATGACGTCGAGCGCCAGGGTCTCCTCGCTGACCTCGATGCCCTCGAGCGCGCGCCGGTTCATCGAGATGACCTCGTCCGTGAGCACGACGAGCTCGCCGGCGCCGGTGAGGCCGAAGTCGAGGTAGCCGATGTCGTGGTTGAGGTTCGAGCCGGCCTGCATGGAGAGCAGCGTGAGCTCGGTGATGTCGATGCCGGCGTTGGCGTCGACGCACTGCGAGTCGCTGGTGCCCGCGTAGCCCCAGTTGGGGATGTCCATCCACTTGGCCATCTCGGTGATGCCGAGATACGTGGTGTAGTACTCGGCCGAGTTGTAGAGCGCCTGCACGGTGTTCATGTCGAGCTTGACGGGGCCCATGCCGGTGAGCAGCGGGGAGCCGGGCCGGCGCAGCTGGTGGATGACGACGCCGAAGAGCGACTCGGCCACCGCCTGCACGATGTGGCCGGCGTGGGTGATCGGCGCCGTGGCGCCGGCGATCGGCGCCGGGGAGTAGATCAGCGGGATGCCCCAGTCGGCGCAGAAGAGCAGCTTGTCGAGCACCTCGGGCGCGTGCTGCAGCGGGCTGACGGGCTCACCGTAGTGGATGAAGTAGGGCTTCTCGCGCAGCTCCTCGGCGCCGCCGCGGAACTCGCAGGCGATCTTCCACATGACCTCGATGTCGTCCTTGCCGGCGGCGGTCATGACCATCGGCTTGGTCGTGTTGCTCACCATGGCGCGGTAGCACTCGAGGTAGGAGGCGTACGCGTCGATGTCGTGGGGATGGGCGGCCGACATGATGAAGTCGATGTTCGGGAGGCCGTCGCACAGGTGCGCCATGCGCGCCGTATCGGCGAGCACGCTCTGGCGGCGCTCACGGGTCTCGAAGTCGTAGATGCTCATGAGGTCCGAGCCCGTACCGAAGTACGAGTTGTAGCCGCCGAGCTGCATGGCGGGCTCACCGTTGCGGTCGTGAACCGGGATCATCGACGGCACGGTCTCGCGCGCCTTGGCCACGGCCTCACGCGGGATCTTGACGAGGTCGTCGCCCTCGACGGTGGCGCCCGCGCCCTTCACGAGGATCTCGCGTGCTTCGGCGTGGGGCACGGTCATGCCGATGTCGGCGATGATCGTGAGGGCGGCGTCGTAGATCATCTGGCACTTCTCCTCCGAGAGGAGCGTCAGACGGCTGTTCAGCACCGAGGTGGGCAGGTCTTTCATCGTCTCTTCTCCTCCGGGGATCATGTGTGACTCTCGATGAAGGCCTTGAGCTTGCCGAGGCCTTCCTGGATCTGCGCGGTGCCTAGGCCCGAGTAGGCGAGCCTCAGGTAGTACTGGTCCTCGCCCTCGAGCGCGTGACCGAAGTGCAGACGCGTGCAGAACGACACGCCGGTGTGCTCGAGGACGAGGCGGCGGAAGCTCTCGTGGTCGGCGCAGCCCGTCAGTTCGAGCGCGCCGGTGACGTTGGGGTACAGGTAGAACGTCGTCTCCGGCGTCAGGCAGCGGATGCCGGGCGTCGCGCTCAGGATCTCGAGGGCGGCGTCGCGACGGCCCTTGAGCGTAGCCATCATCTCGCGGGGACCGCTCTGGTCACCGGTGAGCGCCGCCACGGCCCCGTACTGCACGAAGTGATTGGGGCACGACTCGATGTTGACGTTGAGCGTCGTGATGACGTCGATGATCGGCTTGGGGCCGATCGCGGCGCCGAGTCGCCACCCAGTCATCGCGTACTTCTTGGAGAACGTGTAGAGGATGACGCAGCGCTCGCGCATGCCGGGCAGGGAGACCAGCGAACGGCTCTGACCCTCGAAGCGCACGTCGAAGTACGCCTCGTCGCTGAGGACGAGCAGGTCGTGCTCGACGACGAGCTCGGCGAGCCGCTCGAGCTCCGCCGGCGTGCACTCGGCGGCCGTGGGGTTGTGCAGGTCGTTGAGGATCAGGAGGCGCGTGCGCGGAGTGATGCTGCGCTCGATGCCCTCGAGGTCGAGGTGGAAGCGGTCGCTGCCCTCCGTGTACGTGTACGGCACGGCCACACCGCCGAAGAAGTCGATCAGCGAACTGTAGATCGGGAACCCGGGGTTCGGGTAGAGCACCTCGTCGCCCGGGTCCATGAGCGTCAGCAGGAACTTGGCGATCACCGGCTTGCCGCCCGGCTGTACCGAGACGTTCTCCGCCGCGTAGTCGAGGCCGCGGGCGCGGCTCACGTCGTCGGCCAGAGCATCCCGCAGCTGCGGGATCCCGGCGTTGGGGCAGTAGGTCGTCCTGCCGTCCCGGATCGCCCGGAACGACGCCTCGACGACGTTCTCCGGCGTCGGGAGGTTGAGGTCCCCGAGGTGGAACGGGTAGACCGTCTTGCCTTGAGCGGCGAGCGCCGCAGCCTCGGCGGAGACGGCGAAGACCGTCTCGGTGCCGAGCTGCGCGATGCGCTGCGCCGCGGTGAAGTCGTCTGTCGCGGCGCGTGAGCTCATTCGTTGGTGAACTCCGCGAACTTCTCGTTCTCGCCCTCGAGCATGCGGTAGCAGTGCTGCTCCTCGGGGAAG
>CAYTRM010000376.1:0-2887 GCA_964440225.1 uncultured Thermoleophilia bacterium
GCCGCCGTCGAGCGCGTGTGACCGCCTGAGCATCGGCCCTGTCCTGTCGTTCCTCGACCCGGTAGAGCCGAACGGCCTCGGGGTGTGACTGCTTCCAGACATCCGGGCGGAGTGCTTTGTACTCGGTGTCACCGGCGAGAAGCCGATCGAGCACATGCTTCACGTAGAGGAAGATATCGAGATCATTTCGGGCGGCACTACTGATGAGTGTCATGAGATCGGCAGCGCGGTAACCAGCATCGACGCTGCCGATGAACATCCAGTTCTTCCGGCCCAAAGCCACCTGCTTCATCAACTGCTCGGTCTCGTTGTTGTCGATCGGCATCAGGCCGTCGTCGAGGTAGACGAGGAGATGGTCGAACTGGTTGCGTAGATACGTGAGGGCCTGGCCGAACGACTCCTTCGGCATCACGTTCGCGATGGCGTCACTCGCGAGGTATTCCCGCATCCGCTCCCAGATCGGCCGCGCTTCGGAGTTCCGAAGGGTGCAGCGTTCTTCTGCCGTATATGGCTTGCCTCGATCCTCGATGTCATAGAGTTCCCGGAACATCGCGAGCAGTTCGCGAGCATGAAGAGGGTGGTTGTCCTGCGCATTGAAGACCTTCCGCCGAGCGTGTGCGACACAGGCGGCTCGGACGAGCTTGCCTTCGCTGCGGAGCCGCACGGCCTCGTAGCCCGAGTAGCAGTCAGCCATGAGGCTGCCGGCAAAGCCGTCCAAGAACAGCTCCGGGCCATCCCGATGGCGGCTCACAGTGAAGTCGAACACGTTGATCGGCTGCGTGACGCTCCGATATGCCCACATCCGCGCCGTGATGCTGCCGCGTGACTCGGCCTGTGCAGCTGCGATCACCTCGCAGGCGCGGGCGTTCTTCGGGTTGTTCAGGTCTTTCGGGAGCGGTGAGTCCTTGATGGTCAACGTCACAGTCGTGTCGTCGGTGGCGATGATCGGTCCGGCCCGCACCACCTCCCGGAGGTGCGCGACCAAGGGTCGAATCAGGTGGGCGGCTGCTTCCAGCAGGTTCAGCAAGATGCTGCGAGCGGGAGTCCAACCGCTGGCGGCGAAGAGGTCCTGCTGGCGGTACACCGGCGTGTGATACGCATATTTGGCGACCATGACCTGGGCCGCGATGCTCGCGTCGTACTTGTTGCCCTCGACGAGGCCCACCGGGCGGGGCGCTTCGACGACTCCGCATTCCGGAGCCTTCACGCAGGCATACTTCGGGATGCCCGTCCGTCGGACAACGAGCTTGGGCGGCTCGACTTCGAGCGTCTCCTGCCAATCCATCCCGACGAGCTTTCGCTCGCCATGCGTTGGGCAAGTCTTTGTCGCCGCGGACGCCTCAAGGATCACTTCGTACCGGGGCAGATGCGCCGGAAGCTGTTCATTCCGGGTCTTGTGAGCGGCCTGCTTGCGACGCTCGTAGCCATCGACCGTCTCCAAAGCTGCATCGGCGATCCCCTCGGCGGCATCGACGACATCGGGTGTGGATCCGAAGTCGAGCACGAACTGCTTCGGGTCATTCATGTATCGTTCGACCTTCTTGCGGAAGGCGAACTGCAGGGCGGCATCCCGCTCGGCTTCAAGCTTGGTAACCCGCTCCGCCAGATCGCGAATGATCGCGTGGCAGGCCGCAAGATCGGTTGGAAGCACGACTGCTTTCGTCATGCCCGCATCATGCACAGCGCGCGGCGTGTGACAAGAGCAGATTCAATCCCGCTCACAAAATAATCGCGTGCCAAACACCACTCGACTTTGATCAGCTCGCACGACTAAATCGCTTGCGTCGGCGCGCCGTGTCGAGACGCACGCCACCGAGGATCATCGCAAGTTGTGTTGAGTCGATCCGCACCCGCTTCTCGCTGCCGTGCCCTGACGCGACCTCGAACGTTCCTTGCTCCAGCCGCTTGTACCAGAGCACGAACCCGTCGCCATCCCACCACAGCGCCTTGATGCGATCACGACGCTTGTTCACGAACAGGAACAGGCTACCGTCTGCCGGGTCATCACCGAAGACGCCGCGGATGAGCCCGCAGAGCCCGGTGAAGCTCTTGCGCATGTCAGTGGCGTCGGTGTGCAGGAAGATCGCCGGTGCGGGTGCAACGCTCAGCATGCAACGATCTCCTGCTGCGCAGCCATGCGGTCGATTGCCAGCCGCACGAGGTCAATGCGGTCGTCCGGGATCTCGAGGGTCGCGCCGCCAGGGAACCGCACGACGATCCACCGGCGCGGGATCACCTCCACGGGCTCGAACACCGCGGCCTGCGGCCGCGGGTGCTCGGGAGCGGGGGACCGCAGGGACACGAGCTCGACCTGCCGCCGCCAGTACTTCAAAAGCGCTATGGATACTCGCTCCCGCTTGCAGAACTCGATGGCCGTCAGGCCCGTCTGCTCATATCGCGATAGCCGCCGCTGCCACGCAGCCAGCTTCTTCCGATCCACGCCACGTCCCATGCATTGCCTCCGTTGCCGATGGATAAGGTCCACCGGCCGAGGCTATCAGGGGGGTCAAGTGTGGTTGTGGTGTGCGCACACCCGTCTTTCAGGCGTCGCATAGACGCCATTGGCCGGGCTATCCTTCAGAGGTTTTGCCGTAGCGAGACGGCGATCGTAGACTGATGGCATGACATCCGAACTGTTTGACAGCATCACCGTTGACCCCGGCAAGCGCAGCGGGAAACCCTGTATTCGGGGGCTTCGAATCACGGTTTCCGACGTTCTTGAATACCTCGCGTCCGGCATGACCGAGGCTGAGATTCTGGCCGACTTTCCCGAACTGACAAGCGAGGATATTCGTGCCTGCTTGGTGTTCGCGGCGGAGCGTGAACGGCGTCTTCACGGATCGGTCGCGTGAAGGCGCTGATCGACCAGAATCTGTCTTTTCGTCTT
>CAYTRM010000377.1:0-2882 GCA_964440225.1 uncultured Thermoleophilia bacterium
GGCGCCCCCGCCGGCTCGCCGTCCGGCGGAGCGCCGCCGACCGCCGTCTTCTGCTCGCCCCGGTGCAGGCGCCGTGCCTTGTAGACCGTGCGGTACCGGTCGTACAGCACGATGATCAACGTCAGCAGGTACGAGAAGAACAGCGTCATGCCGAACGGCGTGCGCGCGCCGCTGACGCCGAGCCAGCGGTCCAGCGCCTCCAGCGCGAGCACGATCACGAGGTTCACGACCAGCATCGTCGCGAGCTCACCGGCGAGCAGTCGCCAGCTGCGGCCGCGTCGCGCCATCCAGTGGCTCACTGCGGCGTTTATGACCGTGAAGATGGCGACGCCGATGATGATGCGCGGTGGGCTGGCAGTGCCGCCGGTGAGCATGAGGCCGAAGATCACGCAGACGATGGCCGTGAGCGCGACCTTCTCGCGCAGCGCCCAGCCGAAGATGCGGGACTGGGCCTTGACCTCGCGGTACGGACCCGCGCCGCGCAGGAGCGGCGGCAGGGGGTCGGCGGCGATGTGCGCCTTGTGGTCGAACCTGGGCGCCTTGCGCGTGATGATCCAGTAGGCGATGGCGGCGATGGCGGCGAAGAAGGCGATCGCCGCGATCAGGACCCACGGCCGGTTGGCGATCGCATCCGCCCAGCTATCGGTCGCCGCGACCCCGAACAGCGTCTCCTTGATGAAGTCGGTCATGTCGAGCTGGGCGATGTGGATCCACCACTCCTGCGGGAGCTTGATGAAGATCCAGATGCCTGCCGCCGAGAGGATGACCGTCCACCTTCCCATCCGCTCGGTGTTCCAGCCCAGCCGCACGAGTTCCACGAAGAGGAAGAAGTACTCGAACGTGTTCGGGAAGATGAACAGGATGGTCCGGTTCTGCGTCAGCTCGAACGCCACGACGCCGACCATGCGGTAGTAGTACAGGAACTGGCTCATCCGGAACGCGCCCTGGTTGGTCCAGTTGCGCAGCGTGGAGAGGTAGGCGACCGAGAGATAGTAGACGTCGAGGGCCTTGTCGTAGGACTGATAGCCGTCCAGCGGGATGGCGGGGAACTGCTGGAAGATGCTCTGGTCCACCGAGTCGAGGATCAGGCACGCCAGCAGCGCGGGTACGGGGAAGTAGGGGATGAGGAGGGGAAGGGCCAGGCGACCACCGACCACGAGCAGGACGATGGTCCATTCGGTGACGCCCATAGGTCAGTCCTCGTCGGCCGGGGGCAGATCGCGGCCGAGGCCGTTGATCTCGTCCTTCAGGAGGCTCTCGAATCCGCCGGCGTCGCGCGCCGGCTCCGGCGCCTCCTGTGAGGCCATGATCTCGCGCCCCTGCTCATCCAGACCGACGACGTTGTCCCGGCTCTCCCGGTCTTCGTCGGCGACGCGCGGCACGACTGTCTGGCTGCGGCGCATGAGCGTGAGGATGAGCATGCCGACGCCAAGCACGAGCAGCACGGCGACGACGGCGATGATGGCGACGGTCACGCGACCTCCCTCCGGGGCACTCGAGGGGCCTAGACTAGACTGCCGACCACCCGGTTGTCACGTTGTCGCTTCGGGTTGCGGTAGTATGGCCGGCAAAGAGGTGACCAATCGGTCACATCACTCGGCCGGACGTCGGCCCTACTGCGGTCGACGCGACCGCGTGTGACGCCGACGGCGTGCGTGGATGGGGAGTGGCGATGGCTGATCCGCAGAAGCCGGGGAAGGTCCGGCACAGGAAGAACCGGCTCGAGGCGTTCAGCGACGGCGTCTTCGCCATCGCCATCACGCTGCTGGTGCTCGAGATCGCCGTGCCGGCGCTCAAGGACGGCGCCGGGAGCGGCGAGGTCGTCCGCCACCTCGCCGGTGAATGGCCCGTCTACCTCGCCTACTTCGTCTCGTTCATGACCATCGGCGCGGTATGGATCGAGCATAGCGCCCTGGTGGACGCTCTCGACCACATCGATGGCGTGTTCATGCGTCTCAACCTCGTGCTGCTGCTGTTCTGCGCCTTCCTGCCGTTTCCGACGCGGATGATGAGCGAGTGGGCCGGCGAGTTGGCGGCGGAGCGCGTCGCCGTGGTGGTCTACGGCATCGTGCTGCTGGTGATGACGCTCATGCTCGTCGTCCTCGGGCGACACGCCGAGCGGGCGGATCTGTTCGGCGACGACGCGGCGGACGAGCGCAAGGAAGAGGCTCGGGTGAGGTTCCAGCTCATGCCGAGCCTCGTCGGCTACACCGTCGCGGCCTTCCTCGGGTTTCTGGCGCCGCGCCTCGGGATCTCGCTCTACCTGCTCATCGCCATCTGGCTGGCCATCCCCCTCCGGGACGTGCGCCGGTTGTTCGGCCACTCCGCCTGACCGCGATATCCGCCGGTGCATTGCGTCGCGGTGACCCTTGGGTGAGACTGAGCCTCACGGCGACAGCCTGAGGGGGAAATCGTTGGCCGAGAACACGACAGCCGCAGCGCCCGGGTCGGGCGGGGCCGCGGCCGCCGCCAAGGCAGGCGCGGGCCTCATCCTCTTCACACTGGCCACCGGCCAGTTCCTGATGACCCTGGACACGTCGGTGATGAACGTCTCGATCGCCACCGTCGCGAGCGACCTCGGCACGACGGTGACCGGCGTGCAGACGGCCATCACTCTGTACACGCTGGTCATGGCGAGCCTGATGGTCCTCGGCGGCAAGATCGGCAGCATCATGGGCCGCAAACGCGCGTTCTCCATCGGCTGCGTCATCTACGGCTGCGGCTCGCTGACCACCTCCCTGGCGCCGAACCTCTTCGTGCTCATCATCGGCTGGTCATTCCTCGAGGGGCTCGGCGCCGTGCTGATCATGCCGGCCATCGTCGGCCTCGTGGCGGGCAACTTCGCGCCGGCGGGGCGTCCAAAGGCCTACGGGCTCATCGCC
>CAYTRM010000378.1:0-2878 GCA_964440225.1 uncultured Thermoleophilia bacterium
GATGAAATTCGCCATCGGCCCGCGCCGGGAAATCGGCGTGCGGACGGTCTTCAAGCTGCTCAAGGGGCTTTGGCTATTGCGGGGGGTGAAGCGTGGCTGACGTCATCATCGTTGGATCGGGGGCCGCGGGGACCGCGGCAGCCCTGGCGCTGGCCGAGCGCGGCATCCGGCCGCTGCTGCTGGACGTGGGCACCACCGATGCGGGTCGGATGCCCAGGGTCGAGGGCAATCTCTACGACTACCGCAAGCGCCACGACAGCTTCGACCTGCAGATCGGCGCCGCGTTCGGCCGCCCGGCGCCGGCCGCGACCGGCGCCGGGGCCTCCCGCGGCGCCGCCGAACAGGTTGCCGAGGATGTCGCCGAGGTCGCCCATCTCGAACTGGGCGTCGCCCTGGCCGAACATGCTCGGGTCGAACCCCTGGGGGCCGCCGGCGCCCGGACGGAAGCCTCCGCCGCCGGGCCCCGGGCCGAAGGCGCCGAGCCGGCTCATCTCGTCGTACTGCGTGCGCCGCCCGGGGTCGGAGAGCGTCTCGTAGGCCTCGCTCACCTGCTTGAACTTCTCCTCGGCCGCCTTGTCGCCGGGGTTCTTGTCGGGGTGGTGCTCGCGCGCCAGCTTGCGGAACGCCTTCTTGATCTCGTCCTGCGAGGCGTTCTTGGCGACGCCCAAGGTCTGGTAGAAGTCGCTCATCCCGGCCGGCTCAGCTCACCACGATGACCTTGGCGGGGCGCAACAGCCTGCCGTGGAGCAGGTAGCCGCGCTCCAGCACCTGGAGCACCGTGCCCTCGGAGTACTCCGGCGAGGCCTGGGTCATGATCGCCTCGTGCAGATTGGGGTCGAAGAGGATGCCGGGCTCCGCCGGTATCTCCTCGAGACCGTGGCCCTCGAGCGTGCCGCGCAGCTGGCCGGAGACCAGTTCGAGGCCGGCCAGAAGCTGGCCCTCTTCGTGCCTGGCGGCCGCGTCGAGCGCACGGCTCATGTTGTCCATGACCGGCAGCAGGGACTCGACGACGGTCTCGGCGGCCCGCAGGCGCAGGTCCTCGTGGTCGCGCTGGACACGCTTGCGGTAGTTCTCGAACTCGGCCTTGAGGCGACGCAGGTGATCGAGGTACTCGTCGCGCTCGCGCGTGACCTCGGCCAGCTGCCCGGCCTCCTCGGGCGGGAGGGAGGCGATGCCGGCGACGGCCTCGGCCTCTTCGCCGGCGGCGGCCGTGCCGGCGTCGATCTTGACCTTCGCGGCGCCGCCGCGGCCGGGGCGCTTCTCGTCGCGCTTCGTGTGCTTCCTGTCCGTCATGTCCGTTCTCTGTGTCGTCTCATGTGCGGCACGGGGCCGCTCCGTCTCGCCGGGGAGTCCGGGCGAGGCGAGGCGCAACGCCCGGCCCCGCCGGCGCTCCCGGCGCGCCTCAGCTCTCCGCCTTCTTGGCCTCGACCGCCTTCTTGGCCTTGACCTCGATGCGCTGCGGCTTCTCCTCCTCGGCCTTGGGGACGGTCACCGTGAGGATGCCGTCGTCGTAGCCGGCCTGGATCTGGTCGGCCTTGACGCCCTGCGGCAGCGCGAGGCTGCGCTGGAAGCAGCCGAAGCGACGCTCCACGCGGTAGTAGCGCTCGTCCTCGACCTCTTCCTCGAACTTGCGCTCGCCCATGATGGTGAGCACGTTGTCCTCGACCTCGATCTCGATGTCGTCGGGGTCCATGCCGGCCAGTTCGGCCTTGAGCACGACGGCGTCCTTCTTGTCGTAGACGTCGACCGCCGGCAGCCAGCTCTCCTGGCGGCCTCCCCAGACCTGGTCTACCAGCCGGTTGAACTGGTTCTGGACCTGGGTCATCTCGCGGAACGGGTCCCATCTGATGATCGCCATGGCTGACACCTCCCTGGGGTGTGGTGGATGACGGCGGGCGGGCCCGGCGAAAGGCGCCGCCCGCCGATTCTGCCTGTGTCGTTACTTGCTCTCGTCGTCGTCGATGACCTCGTAATCGGCCTCTTCGACGTGTTCGTCGTTGTCGGCGCCCGCGGAGCCGTCGCCGCTCGCGGCCTGCTCCTGCTGCGCCTGCTGGTACACGGCCTCGGCCAGCTTGTGCGAGGCCTGCATCAGAGCGTCGGTCTTGGCCTGGATGTCGGCCTGGTCGTCGCCCTCGAGCGCCGTCTTGAGCGCGGCGCCCGCCGTCTCGATCTCGGACTTCGTCGCGTCGTCGACCTTGTCGCCCATGTCGCGCAGCGACTTCTCGGTGCTGTAGACGAGGTTCTCGGCGTTGTTCTTGACGTCGGCGAGCTCGCGCGCCTTCTTATCCTCGTCGGAGTGCGCCTCGGCGTCCTTCATCATGCGCTCGATGTCCTGCTCGCTGAGGCCGCTGCTGGCGGTGATGGTGATCTTCTGCTCGTTGCCGGTGCCGAGGTCCTTGGCGCTGACGTGCACGATGCCGTTGGCGTCGATGTCGAAGGCGACCTCGATCTGCGGGATGCCGCGCGGCGCGGTCGGGATGCCGACGAGCTGGAACTTGCCCAGCGTCTTGTTGTAGCGGGCCATGTCGCGCTCGCCCTGCAGGACGTGGATCTCGACGCTCGTCTGGTTGTCGTCGGCGGTGCTGAAGATCTCGCTCTTCTTGGTCGGGATCGTGGTGTTGCGCTCGATCAGCCGCGTGAAGACGTTGCCCTTGGTCTCGATGCCGAGGCTCAGCGGGGTGACGTCGAGGAGCAGCACGTCCTTGACCTCGCCGGCGAGCACGCCGCCCTGGATGGCCGCGCCGACGGCGACGACCTCGTCCGGGTTCACGCCCTTGTGCGGGTCCTTGCCGATGAGCTGCTTGACCCTCTCCTGCACGGCCGGGACGCGCGTCATGCCGCCCACGAGGATCACGTGGTGGATGTCGCCCTTGCTCAG
>CAYTRM010000379.1:0-2876 GCA_964440225.1 uncultured Thermoleophilia bacterium
GCCAGGGAGCCACAAGCCGACTTGAGGTGGCCCAGGCAGTCGTGGACGGACCCGGCCTCCACGATTCCGTGACCATGTCACCTGTGAGCTCCGAGTACTTCGCGAGGACTTTCTTCGCGCCGCGGCCCGACTGCGAGCGCTTGGTTAACCGTAAGCTGGCTCTGAGGGGCCCGGATGTGATGCGGCCCTGGCGCGAAGCGCTGGCCGAGTACATCCGGGCCAACAATGCGGGGTACCTCGGCTAGTGGAGAGTCCCGGCTCCACGAACCTGTGGGTCGTCGGCAGTGGCTGACAGGCCGAGACTGCGAGTCGCCTTAATCGGCACTCGCGGCTTGCCGGCGCAGTACGGCGGCTCAGAGACCGCGGCCCGGGAGATCTACCCACGGCTGGCCGCCCGAGGCCACACCGCTGTTGTGTACGGCCGGCGCCACAGTGTCGATCCCAGCCAGGAATGGTACGAGGGCGTGCGCACCGTGGTGTTGCCGTCCGTGAACACCAAGGCGCTCGACACCATCACCGCGACGTTCTTGGCGCTACTCGATGTGGTCGTGAACGACCGCGCCGACATCATCCACATCCACGGCATCGGCAACGCCCTCCTCTTCCCGCTCTTCCGTGTGTGCGGCAAGCGGGTCGTTACGGCCGTGGACGGCATGGACTGGACCCGTGCCAAGTGGAATCGCGCCGAGCGCGCCTACCTGCGTCTGGCCCTTTACCTGGCTGTGAAGTGGGCGGACGACGTGTACGTGGATTCGTCCGAGGCGCAGCGCCTCTGCCGGGCCCTCTACGGGCGCACTTTCCCTCTCATCGCTTATGGCACCGAGATCCGCAGCGGGGCAGGTCTGGAGGCGCTTGGCCGGCACGGTCTGGAGCCCGAGAAGTACTTCCTGTTTGTCGGTCGGCTCATTCCGGAGAAGGGTGTGCACTACCTGATCGACGCCTATCGGCAGGTGGAGACCGATTTCCCCCTGGTGATCGTCGGCGACAACGCTTATCACCCCGAGTATGTACGACAGCTCAAGGATGCGGCCGACGGACGTGTCCTTTTCGTCGGCACCGAGTACGGTGAGGCCTTCTGGCAGTTGTGCGCCAACTGCTACGTTTACGTGCAGCCCTCCGAGGTGGAAGGCACATCTCCCGTTGTGCTCTCCGCTATGGGCTGCGGGCGCTGCGTGGTGGTGAACGGCATCCAGGAGAACGTCGATGCGATCGGCGAGGCCGGCTTGGCCTACTATCGAAACGACCTAGACGATCTGGCCGGGCTCTTGCGCGAACTACTCGACAAGCCGGAGTGGGTGCGAAGGCTCGGAGAAGCTGCTCAGGCGCGGGCGCGCCACCACTACAATTGGGACAGGATCACTGATCAACACGAGGAACTGTTCCTGTCCGTCGCCGTGCGGCGGCGCTCCTGCTCAGAGCCGTCGTGGGAATGTGCGCCGACCAGGCCGGCGGGGCGGTGAGGAGCCATCCCGAAGACGGACGGTGGATTCTGTTTGGGGCCTGCCAGAGCGTCAAGTAGTCCTTGCAAGCACACCCGCATCATGCGCGCAAAGGCATGCTCCGGGTGAGACTCGATGCCGGCACAGGAGAGAACGGGAGGGCCACCTTGGCGCCGCACTACCCGGCGAGGTCCTCGTATATTGAGTTGATAGCCAGGGTGAATGCCTCACGAGAGTGCCGAGTGGTCGCTCGGAGCTTCGCTGCCTCAGCGAGTGAACTGAGCCGCTCTGGGGAGACCAGAGCCTCAGAAATCGCAGAGCCCCAGGCTTCAGCGCTCCCAGGAGGGACGAGCCAGCCGGCACGCCCGCTGTCCAGCAATTCGCTGAGGCCGCCGATGTCGCTCGCGATGACTGGCAGACCCGATCTCATGGCATCGAGCACCACGTTGGGACAGTTTTCGTAGCAAACAGACGGCGCGCACAAGAGCGCGGCTTTGGCCATGTGCACGCCGACCTCAGATGCTGGCACCCACCCTCGGAAATCAACGGCAACGCCGCACTCCGTGGCAAGCGCCCTCAGTCTTGGTTCGGCCGGGCCGTCGCCGACGATCGTCAACTCCGAGGCACGAACGCTGTGGAGGCTCCTAATCAGCACGTCGACTCCCTTCTCCACCGACAGCCTGCCGACATAAAGCAGGCCCCGCGGATGCGGGTCGCGAGGCACCACCGCGAGTGAAGAAAGCGGGTTAGGCACGACGACGATGCGCCGCGCCGGCAGTCCCATCGCCAGCACCTTGCGCGCCAGAAAACGGCTCGGGGCTATATACGCATCCACCTTCGCGAGCGTCCCTCGCCTCCGAGTGAGATACGACTCCACCGCCGCGGCCGTGCTTCTTGACAGCTCGCCGGACCTGCATCTCAAAGCAGCGCAATGCCAGAATCCGCCCAACGCGCACTTCTCGCAGACCTGCGAGTCCCGGAGCAGCAGTGTCGCCGGACAAACGGTTCTGTAGTCATGCAGCGTCCAGACGAGCTTGGCAGGGTGTTTAGCGGCTTCATCCACGACGGACGTCGTAAGGTGATGATGAATGCTGTGGAAGTGAACAATGTCCGGACGGAAAGACTCAATCACGCCACGGATTGCCCGTTGCGTCTGTCGAGAATACACACTGCGACCCGCCGCTCCAGTTCTGGCCGCGAGCGAAAGGGTGCCGCGGTACTCTACGTTCGGTGGCCACGCCCAGTCCCAAGGGGACCGTTCATTCTCGGGGTGAGACATCGCGAAGCAAGCGACGGTGTGCCCTTGCTTACGGAAAGCATCCGCGAGGTCCAGGTAGTGGACGCAGTCTCCGCCGCGTCGGTAGTGGAAGGAATTGACTAGCAGAACCCTCATCGTGAGCTCAGCTCATTCGGGATCCCGGCTTGGCGCTGGTGCCA
>CAYTRM010000380.1:0-2852 GCA_964440225.1 uncultured Thermoleophilia bacterium
TTGACCGCGCGCCCATCGGTGGCAATGCCCATGTAGCCGGCGACCGACAGCAGCTTCTGCTCGTCCTTGACCTTGTAGCCGGCGGCCTCGTCGAGAGCGACGGCGCGCAGCGTCATCGCCATGTCGCGGCCGTGGTCGGAGTGGGCGCTCGCGCCGCCGGCCACCTGGCGCGCGAAGTGGCGGGCGGCGATCGTCGCCAGGTCCGCGCCGCACAGGCCGGTCTTCTCCTCGGCGTCCTTGCCGACCAGGCGGCAAGGGCCCATGCTGCAGATCCGGCAGCAGGCGCCCTTCTCGCCGATGGGGCAGGGCTTCATGTCGTCGGCGCGCGAGAACACGGTCTCGACGCCGCACTCGTCCGCGTGCGCCAGCATCTCGAGGGCGGCGGGGTCGATGCTCTTGGCGGGCGCCGGACCGGCGCCGCCGTCAGTCACGTCAGCCATAGGGCGACTCCTTTGCCGGTCGCGGCGAGGTCGCACGCGGGCGCTACCGCATCCGCGCCGAGGACCCGGCGGGAAGGACCGCGAACGAGTGTGTACCGAAGGTCGGGAGACACGGTCAGTACTTGCGGTGGTCGCCCGACATGGCGAGGTCGGCGGGATCCGTGGCGGTGACGCGCACCCCCGCCGTCGCCCACTCCGGCTTGTCCGTCGGCGGTGCTTCGCCGGCGCCGGGTTCACCGGGCCGGTACCCGGCCTCCTCGAGGCGCGCGGCGATGCGCTCCGGATCGGTCCGCGCGGGGTCGTAGTCGAGACGGAGGGTGGCCGTGAGGGCGCTGGCGCCGGTCACTGCGACGCCGTCATCCGCCTCCAGAAGGTCGCGCACCGCGATCACGTGGTGATCGGCCCACATGCCCGGGACGATCAGGACGAGTTGCTCCATTCCCGCCTCCTCGCGCGCTGTCCTCGCGGGGGCCAGGGTGGCCGCGGATCGACGGCCATCGACCCCCGTGCAGAAACCCTAGGGGGTATCGAACGTCAGTGTCTGGGACTGTACGTCATGGCGCAACCGTTGACAATGGATTGTGCAGTATGTCACATGGCGCAGGCGCCGCACGCAGTGCGCCGGGCTGCACCGCCCGGTGCGTCCGCGCCTCGGGAGCCCTATCCCCGGACGGCGACCAGCGAGACTCCGAGGCGGCTCTCGAGCTCCGCGATCCTCGCGACCTGCGCCTCATCGATCTGCGCGGGCTCCATCTGGTGGCACGCGAACGCAAGGACGGGTACGCCGAGCTCGGCCTCGAGCGTCCCGATGTCGTCGAGTTGCCCCTGGTCCAGTTTCGTGGCGAGACTGCACAGCATGAGAAGAGCTCCCTTCACGCGCGATGGCAGGTCGAGGGATGCCTTCCCGCGTGGGCGCGCGCCCAAGCGTTGACCGGGCCACACGGATTCACGGGATGCTACAGTCACGGTCGGGATGACGGCGCGGGCCTCCGCGCCGGAGAAAGGCCGGACCGCCCGGCGAAGGAGGAGCGCCATGTACGAGTGTGCCGTCTGCAAGCGACTCGCCTGCCACGAAGAAGGCGTGACGACGTACCCGTCGCACTGCCCTACGTCAGATGCGAACGCCGGCGACGGGCTCGACGCCTACAGCGCCGACGATCTCGTGCTCGCCCGCAACTCGGCCCGGGTGGAGGCCGAGGGCTACTGCCGCCTCACGCGCGTCGAGGAGACCATGGACTTCGCGCGTCGCTGCGGTTTCGAGCGTCTCGGGCTGGCGTTCTGCATCGGGCTCCAGAGCGAGGCGGCGGTACTCCGCCGCGTGCTCGTCGCCAACGGCTTCAGCGTCGACTCGGTGCTCTGCAAGAACGGCGCCGTCGACAAGAGCCTCATCGGGCTCGGTGACGACGACAAGCTCGAGCCGGGAACGTTCGAGGCCATGTGCAATCCCGTCGGCCAGGCGCGCGCGCTCGCCCGCGCCGGGACGCAGCTGAACATCGTGCTGGGCCTCTGCGTAGGGCACGACAGCCTCTTCTTCAAGCATTCGAGCGCGCCGGTGACGGTCCTGGCCGCCAAAGACAGGGTCCTCGGCCACAACCCGCTGGCCGCGATCTACCTGGCCGACGGGTACTACCACGACAAGCTGTTCCCGCCGGGCGACGACGAGGACGGCGCGGCGAGCTGACGCGGCGACCGCCGCGCCCACGACGACGGCCGGGGGCACGCCCCCGGCCGCTCACGCGGGCGCGCCGGTCAGCCTGCGGCCACCGGCGCCGGGGCCGGCCAGCAGAGGCCGTACTCCTCGATCTCCGCGTACGTCACGCCGCCGAGGCTGGGGATCAGCCGCGAGATCTCGCCGTCCCACACGGCTTGCGGGTACGGCGCCGGCCAGTCGTGACCGAGACGCCGAGCGACCTCACGGAAGACCCACCAGCCGGGCCGCGCCTGGTCGGGCGGCCGCCGCACGCGCCGCACGCGGCTGACGCGCCGCTCGGCGTTCGTGAAGGTGCCGTCCTCTTCACCCCAGGCGACGGACGGCACCAGGACGTCGGCCTCGGCCGCGAGGTCGCCGCGCACGGCGCCCTGCACCACGACGAACTCGGCCTGCTCCAGCGCGGCGAGAAAACCGGGTGCGTCGCCGAAGGACTCGGCGTCGTCCGCCCACACCCACACCGCGCGCACGGAGCCATCGGCCAGGCCGTCCAGCACCTCGGCGGTGCAGCGGCCCGGCGCGTCCGGAAGGTCGGTCAGGCCCCAGGCCGCGGCGAACCGCTGCCGGGCCTCACCGTCGGTGACCGGCTCGCCTCCCGGCAAAAGGTCGGGAGCGACGCCCATCGCGGCGAGGCCCTGGGCGTTGCCGGCGCCGGGGGCAGGGAGACGCCCCGCGCCCCCGCGAGGGCGTCCAGCAGAGATTGC
>CAYTRM010000381.1:0-2844 GCA_964440225.1 uncultured Thermoleophilia bacterium
GACCACCGCCTGCGCGCAGCGCAGGGCGGCGAGCGTCTCGAGTGGCAGCGGCTCCTGAGACGGCCTCTGGGGCCGCACAGCGCGTCGCGCGAGGCCCACGAGGGGCACGAGCGCCCCGGCGCGGGATGCGGCCGCTATCGCGCGTTTCTCGAGGCCGCGGCCGCAGGCGACCGGCCTGCCCTCTCGCTCCACTCGCGCGACGAGGCCTTCACAGTGGCTCGCCCCCGATACACTACCCGGCGTTCAGTCCCATGCAGTTCTGCTCCTCGACAGGCCTCAAGACGCTGTAGCGCGAGATCGGCTGCGGCATCAGGCTCTCAGTCTTGGGCAATCCCTGCGCGCGGCCGCACACAGACGAAAACGAGGCGAGGACCACCCTCTGCGTCCCTGCGTCGAGCGCGGCCAGCGCCATGTTGAGCGTGCCCGTGACGTCGACCTCGTTGGTCGTGAACGAATCCTCAACGATGCGAGGCACCGACGGCAGGGCCCCCAGATTGATCACGCAGTCCACGCCCTGCGTGGCCGCGGCGCAGCTGCCCGGCCGTGACGTGCGAGCCGATGAAGCCCGCGCCGCCGGTGACCAGGACTGTCGTCGCGGTCGTCACCCTCGTCTCCGTCTTCCCCACGCTCGGTACTCCTGGCCCGCCCCTTGGTCGGCCTATCGGGTCGCTATGCCCACTCTCTGGACCGGAAACCGCGCGGGCATGCGGCCATGGGCGACGAGATGCCAGTCGTACGGAGGCGACTCCGGCCTCCCGAAACGAGTTGGCGGCGAAGTCGACCGTGGGGGATGATGACGGACGTCGCTGAGAGACGCGCCGGACAAGTCCGCAAGCGCCGTTGCCCTCTCTGAACGCCCAGACAATCGTCAAGGTGGTTGATTCCTTGAATCACGATGAGAGCTTGGCCATCCGCTTCGGACCGCTGCGCTACCTTCTCCTTGCTCACGACGCCCGCTCCAGTCAGGAACTGGCGGCAATGCGCGAGGACCTGCACTGTGCCGCGTTCGACGGCGAGCCGGACAGGGTCGTACACGTTGTGGCGACCGAGCGCACCGGATCCTTCGCCGGGCCGATCGCGAAGGGAAAGCTGCCATCTGCCGTCACCGGCGCAGTGGCCGAGTCTCTGCCGGAGGATGGCTGGAGCCTGACCTGGAGAGAATCCGACTGGATGGCCTGGCACCACCCCTTCTGTCGGTCGGCACTGTGGGTGTGGACGGGCACGGGCGCCGACGAGGCCGGCCACTACCAGCTGCCTTGGGCTTCTCTTCAGCTAGACATAGAGACGCTTGGAGGATCACTGTGTCACGGGGCATTGGCCACAACGACAAGCGGGGCCGGCGTCCTGCTGCTTGCGCCGCCCGACGGAGGCAAGACGACCACCTCAAACCGCCTCCCGAGCGACTGGACGGTGCTCGGCGACGACCTTTGCCTTGTGTGGCCGTCAGCCGGCCGTCATGGTAAGCGTTGGTCCGCCAGCACACTGCCCTCCTGGGGCTGGCTCCTGAGGAGAAGCGAGAAGCCCGCGCGCGTTGACCGGTGGAGAGTGGGCGAGACCTGCGAGCTCGCAGGTCTCTTCGTCCTTAGGAAGCGACCCTCGGTCGCGCTGGTCGATCTCGCGCCTGTCCGGGCCGCCGGCGAGCTCTACCGGTCGCTGCTCGAGCATCCTCAAGTCATCCCCAACGACCCCGCCTCCCGGGTGGGAGCGTTCGGCACCGCCTGCATGATGGCCCGGGGAATCCGAGCCCACGATCTGTGGATCTCGCGCAACGATGACCTCGCAGCCGTGCTTCGCGCCATCGAATGATGCAAGGCCAAGAACTCTGGCGACTAGCTGGGCAGGTCGCCTGAATAGCAACTGAGCGTGGCGTCCCAGCCGGTTGAGCATCCCCCAATGACGGCGGACTGTCCTGTCCTGCACGGCGACCCCGTAGGCGCTGACCCACTCAAGCACGACGCCCCGCCAGTCGTCCCGGCGGCGCAGACGCCGAGACTCCGCGGGAGCGCTGCCACATCGACGACTCGCGGCTTCTTCCATTCTCGCATTCCAGTTCCCTCCCAAAAGCGAACGCGGCACGCGATGCTCGCTCGCCGTCGACTGTGAGTATGCCCGCTGGCCATCTATTCTATCGGACGATTCACTCCCCTGCTGAAGAGACGGGAGCGATCCTTGAGGCTGGAAACACACCCAGGGCCTCTGCGCTCTCGCAGAACCAGTATGGACCCGTCAGCGTCCCCGAGCGATAGTGATTCTGCGCCGCGCACGCTCCCAGGCACACCGACCCGAGCACGCAGCGGCCACAGACCCCCTGCAGACGATCAGGCAGACCCTCGCGGACCTCTTGGAGCGCCGGGTGATTCTGCCAAACGTCGGCGAGCGCATCGCACCCGACTCGCCCGAAGACCATCTCTGGAACGTGCGTGCCGATACCACACAACGCGTAACTGCCGTCGGCCAGCAACCCCAGGATGTTCTTGATGCCACAGATGCCGCCCGATTCCTCCAGCAAGCTGGAAATGGGCCGAAGCGCCACCGGGACGTCGACGACGACGCGGATCCCATGCTCGGCGCGGCGCAGCCTCGCCGCGAGGGCCAGGATCTCCGTAACGTCCGGCACCTGGCATGCGGAATGCAGGTCGTCGCCGCGCAAGGTCGGCTGGATGACGTTGATCTTGACCGAGCCGGCGCCGATGTTTTCGGCAAGCGCGACCAAGTCATCCACCTCGCCGATGTTGTCCCGGAAGAGCGACAGGATGATCTGGGGGCGGTAGCCCGCGCCCGTCAGGAAGCCGACGCCACGCAGTGCCGCGGAGTGAGCGCCGGCACTACCGCGGATGGCGTCGT
>CAYTRM010000382.1:0-2833 GCA_964440225.1 uncultured Thermoleophilia bacterium
GAGACCTCGGATCCCGCCTGCACGAAGCGGAAGATGTTGTCGATGAAGAGCAGGACGTCCTGGCCGCCCATCTCTCGGAAGTACTCGGCGACCGTGAGGCCGGCGAGACCGACGCGAAGACGCGCCCCCGGTGGTTCGTTCATCTGGCCGAAGATGAGCGCCGTCTTGTCGATGACCCCGGACTCCTTCATCTCGAGCCACAGGTCGTTGCCCTCGCGCGTCCGCTCGCCCACGCCGCAGAACACGGAGAGCCCGCCGTGCTCGGCGGCGATGTTGCGGATGAGCTCCTGGACGATGACCGTCTTGCCCACACCGGCGCCCCCGAACAGGCCGATCTTGCCGCCCTTGACGTACGGGGCGATGAGATCGACGACCTTGATGCCGGTCTCGAAGACCTCGTCCGTCGGGTCCAGCGACTCGAAATCGGGCGCCGGCCTGTGGATCGGCCAGCGCTCGACGTCGACGAGCGGGTCGCCGTGGTCGATCGTGTCGCCGATCACGTTGAGCAGGCGGCCGAGCGTCTGCTCGCCCACCGGCACGGTCATCGCGACGCCGGTGTCGACGACCTCGACGCCTCGCGCGAGGCCGTCGGTCGAGTCCATGGCGACGGCGCGGACCTTGTCGTCGCCGAGGTGCTGCTGCACCTCGCAGACGACCTGCCTCATCTGGCCTTCACCGCTGTCGATGCCGACCGTGAGAGCGTTGTAGATGGCCGGGATCTCGTCCGGGAAGCGAACGTCGATGACCGGCCCGATGACCTGGACGACTGTGCCTTTGTTCATTGGCTCAACTCCGCTCTGCGTGGAGGGCGTGGGATGACGCCGAGGACGCTCATCAGAGCGCCTCCGCGCCGGCCACGACCTCGAGGATCTCCTGGGTGATGGCCGCCTGACGGGCACGGTTCAGCGCCAGCGTCAGCGTGTCGAGCATCTCCTCGGCGCTGTCGCTGGCATTGCGCATCGCCGTCATCCGCGCCCCTTGCTCGCTGGCGCTGGACTCGAGCAGCGCGCGGTAGACCGCGATCTCGACATACGTCGGCAGCAGCCTCTCGAGGATCGAGGGCGGGTCCGGCTCGTACGTGTAGACCACCGGCGGTCCCTTGTGCTCGGTCGCAGTCACGGCCGCGCGCGGCACCGGCAGGATGACGTCGTCCATGAGCGTCTGCTCGATGGCCGAGTCGAAGTGGTTGTACAAGAGGCGGACGCAGTCGACCTCTCCGCTGACGTAGAGGTCGATCAGCTCGCCGGCGATCCTCTTGGCGTCGGCGTACTCGGGCCTGTCGCTGAGGCCCTGCCAGGCCCGCTCGAGGCTCACGCCGCGAAAACGGAGTGTGCCGGCGCCCTTCTTGCCCACGGCGATGACACGCGTCTGCGCACCGGTGTCGCGCAGCCGGCCCTCGACCTCGAGAGCGCGGCGCACGACGTTCGCGTTGAAGGCCCCCGCCAGGCCGCGGTCGCCGGTCATCGCCACGACCGCCACCGTGTCCACCTCGGGCCGCTCCTCGAGGAGCGCGTACTGCCGCGTCTCGGTCGAGTACCTGGCCAGGTCGACCATCATCCGGATCATGCCGTCGGCGTAGGGACGCAGCGACTCGATCCGCTGCTGGTTGCGGCGAAGCTTGGCCGCGGCCACCATCTCCATGGCCTTGGTGATCTTGCGGGTGTTCTGCACCGAGGCGATGCGGCGGCGGATGTCGCGCAGCGTGGCCACGTCAGGCCTCCGCCTCCACGGTCGCCGCCCGCGCGGCCAACTCGGGAGCGAAGGAGTTGTGGTAGGCGGCGATCGCGTCCCGCAGCGAGGCCTCGCTCTCGGGCGACAGCAGCTTCTCGTCGCGGATGGCGGCGAGCACGCCGGGCGTCTGGCTGCGCAGGTACTCGCGCAGGCCCTCGCCGAAGGCGGTGACCCGTGACACCTCGAGATCGTCGAGGTAGCCCTGGTTGCCGGCGAAGATCACCGCGACCTGCTCCTCGACCGGCATGGGGTCGAAGAGGCCCTGGTTGAGAAGCTCGACCATCCGCTCCCCGCGCGCCAGCGTCCGCCTGGTGGCGTCGTCGAGGTCGGAGCCGAACTGCGCGAACGCCTGCAGTTCCCGGTACTGCGCGAGGTCGATGCGGAGACGCCCGGCGACCTGCTTCATGGCCTTGATCTGGGCATTGCCGCCCACACGGCTCACGGAGATCCCGATGTTCACCGCCGGCCGCACGCCGCTGTAGAACAGGTCGCTCTGCAGGAAGATCTGACCGTCGGTGATCGAGATCACGTTGGTGGGGATGTAGGCCGACACATCGCCCGCCTGGGTCTCGATCACGGGGATGGCCGTGAGCGAACCGCCGCCGAGCTCGTCGTTGAGCTTCACGGCGCGCTCCAGAAGGCGCGAGTGCAGGTAGAAGACGTCGCCGGGGAAGGCCTCCCGGCCCGGCGGGCGGCGCAGCAGGAGCGACATCTGACGGTAGGCGTCGGCCTGCTTGTGAATGGGCGTGCCGGTCCAGAGGATCTGCCCGGCTTCGGTCGTGGCCAGGCCGCACACCATGCGCAGCAGACTGGTCTTGCCTACGCCGTTGGCACCGGCCACATACAGCCAGCGGCCGGCTTCGAGCACGCAGTCAACGCCGCTGAAGAGTTGCCGCCCGCCCCGACTGCAGCCGAGCTTGGAAAAAGAAAGTGTCGGCGCGGTATTCAAGGGCGGATTCGCAAGCGGTGAGATCACGCTCTTTCCTTCCTCATCTGTCACAACCATATCCTTTGTCATATCAAAAGGTGTACCTTCGTAGTAATCTGAAAATACCATTCTGAGATCGGCCAGTGATACCAGTGTATCAGGTTTTACCGAGAA
>CAYTRM010000383.1:0-2809 GCA_964440225.1 uncultured Thermoleophilia bacterium
ACGGGAAGGGCTCCGCGTCGAGTCTCGGGGACGCGCGCGACGCGCAGCGGCGCGCCTTCAGCGCCCAGATCGACCTGGCGCGCCGCGTGGGGCTGCCGCTCGTCGTCCACGTGCGCGAGGCCGGCGACGAGGCCATGGCGCAGCTGGCCGACGAGGCCTCCGGCCTGACCGTCGTCATGCACTGCTTCTCGCTGCCGCGGTACGTCGACGAGTGCAACGAACGCGGGTACTACTGCAGTTTCGCCGGCAACGTGACCTACAAGAACGCCGGCGACCTCCGCGCTGCGGCCGCTCGCGTGCGGGACGACCGGCTGCTGGTCGAGACCGACGCGCCGTTCCTCACGCCCGTGCCCAACCGCGGCAACAGCAACGTTCCCGCCTGGGTGACGCACACGGCCGCGCTGCTCGCCGAGGTGCGCGGCGCCGGCCGCGACGAGCTGGCCGCGCTGACGACCGCCAACGCGCGTCGGGTCTTCGGGCTCGATGCGGCGGGCTGACGTGAGCGCCTTCGGCGGTGAACCGGCATGAGCGGCTCCGGCCGCCGGCACGCGGCGCCGGGCGGCGGCCCGGCCGCGGGCGACCGCAGTCGCCCCCCGCGGCCGCACGCCATGAAGCGGTACGGCCAGAACCACCTGGTCGACGCCAACGTCCTGCGCGCCATCGTCGACCAGGCCGCGGTCGGCCCTGAGGACGTCGTCCTCGAGGTAGGCGCGGCCGGCGGCATGCTCACCCGGCCGCTGCTCGAGCGGGCCCGGCTCGTGCACGCCTTCGAGATCGACCGCCGCTGGCTGCCACGGCTCGAGACGCTCTCCGCCGCCGACCCGCGGCTGCGGCTGCACGCCGGCGACGCGCTGAAGGCGGACCTCGCCGGGCTCGATCCGCCGCCGACGGCGCTGGTCGCCAACCTCGCCTACAACATCGCCATCCCGCTCATCATGACCAGCCTCTTCGACCTGCCCTCCGTGCGGCGCTGGGCGGTCATGGTGCAGCGCGAACTCGGGGAGCGGCTGTTCGCGCGGCCGTCGACCAAGGCCTACGCGGCCGTCTCGGTGCTCACCCAGCTCGCCTGCCGGCTCGAGAAGTCGCGACCCGTCCCGGCGGCCGCCTTCCGGCCCAAGCCGCGCGTCGAGTCGAGCTTCGTGACCTTCGTGCGCCGTGAGGCGCCGGGAGGAGAGTCGGCGGGAGAGCCGGCCGGCGAAGCCCCACCAGCGCCTCCAGAGTACGCAGCGGTCGCTCAGCTCGTCCGGCTCGGCTTCGGCCAGCGCCGCAAGACGCTGGGCAACTCGCTCGGCGGCGCGGCCCGCGCCGGCGTCACCGTGTCGCGCGACGACGTGCGCCGCGTGCTGGCCGAGCTCGGGCTCTCCGAGGCGGCGCGCCCGGAGGAGCTCACGCCGCCGCAGTGGCTCACCTTTGCCAGGGAGCTTCGCTGGCCGGGGACGACGCCATGATGATGGGTGGCTGCTCCGAGGGCGCAGGCCCGCCGAGCCCACGGCGCGCGCTCCGGGGGCCGGGGTCGTGACCGTGCTGCCCGCTCGGGTGGAGGTCGCGGCTCCGGCCAAGCTGAACCTGGCGCTGCTCGTGGGGCCGGTGCGGCCGGACGGCTTTCACGAGATCGCTTCGCTGATGCTGCCGGTCACGCTCGCCGACCACGTGACGGTCGAGCGTACGCCGGGCGCCGGGCTGGACGTCGTCTGCGACGTCGCCCCCGGCGCCGACAACCTCGCCGCCAGGCTCGTCCGCGAGCTGGAGGCGCGCCTCGACCGGGTCTTCGAGGTCCGGGTCACCATCGACAAGCGCGTGCCGCAGGGCGGCGGGCTCGGCGGCGGCAGCTCCGACGCGGCCGCCACCCTCCTCGCGGTCGAGCGGCTCTTCGCGCTCGATCTCTCGCTCAGGGTCCGCTACGAGGTCGCCGCCGCGGTCGGCAGTGACGTGCCGTTCTTCCTCTGGCCGGGGCCGCAGCTGGCGATGGGCCGGGGCCAGGTCCTCAAGCCGGTGGAGCTCCCGGCGCTGCACGTCGTCATCGCGATCCCCGACCTCGGGCTCAGCACGGCCGCCGTGTATCGCTGGCGCGACGACGACGCCGAGGTGACCATCCGCGAGTTCGTGCCCAGAGTCCGGGGGCTGTCGAACGCCGTCCGGTCGGCGGAGACGGCCGCCGACGTCGCGGCGCTGGTCGCCAACGATCTCGAGGCGAGCGTGGTGCCCCGAAGGCCGCAGGTGGGCGAGCTCGTCA
Organism: uncultured Thermoleophilia bacterium; assembly: GCA_964440225.1. Lineage (GTDB taxonomy): Bacteria > Actinomycetota > Thermoleophilia > UBA2241 > UBA2241 > CAIXSE01. The sequence continues at coordinate 2,234 of CAYTRM010000383.1, forward strand.
CGCGTCTCCGCGAGGCGGGAGCCCTCGCCGCCGCCATGACGGGGAGCGGCGCCGCGGCCTTCGGGATCTTCGCCGGCGAGGAGGCGGCGCTGGCGGCGCGGGCGGCGCTGGCGCCCACCCGCGCCTGGTACGTCACCGACCTGCAGCCGGCCGCTCCCCGGCGCGCCTCCGGCGCGGAGTGATAGAATGCTCTGCCGCTTCGCGGCGGGCGGCCGGTCGCCTCGCGGCGTCCGGGTCGCTGGGTCGCTGGGGCGTAGCCAAGCGGTAAGGCACCGGGTTTTGGTCCCGGCATCCGGAGGTTCGAATCCTCCCGCCCCAGCCAGCATCGTGAGGCGCGGGTCGCCGCGCCGGAACGAGGTCACAGTCACTTCCGCAAGGTGAGCCACATGAGCACAGCACCAGCCAAGCGCCCGCCCCTGGCCGTCGTCATCCTCGCGGCCGGTCTAGGCACGCGCATGAAGTCCGACGTCCCCAAAGTGCTCCACGAGGTCTGCGGGCGCCCCATGCTCGCCTACGTCATCGACGCGGCGCTGAGCGCGTCTCCGGAGCGCATCGTCGTGGTCACGGGCCCCGACA
>CAYTRM010000384.1:0-2803 GCA_964440225.1 uncultured Thermoleophilia bacterium
TGACGTACACCGCGACCGAGTGGGACGACTTCGACTGGGGCCGGCCGTACGCGGGCATGCACGACGGCGCCTTCGAGGACTAGGCGAGACGCCGGGCGCCCGCACGCGGGCGCCCGGCCGGCGACGAGGATGGTGACCGGGATGGACAGCGGCTGCCCGGGCCAGGACCGCAGCAACTGGACGGCGGACGACATCTTCGAGGTGCCGTGCGTGGGCTGCGGCGAGCCCGTGGAGTTCTTCAAGGACGACGCGCGCCGCCACTGCGCGAAGTGCGGCGCCTGCACACCGAATCCGAAGCAGGACGTCGGCTGCGCCGCATGGTGCGCCGCGGCCGAGAAGTGCTCCGTCGGCCGCGAGTGGATCGTGGACGCCGACGCGAAGGACGACGGCCTCTGAGCGACGGCCGCCCGTCCACGGCGTCCTAGAGTTGAAGATACGAGTCCGCGTAGAGGGTCTCGTTGGTGAGCATGCGATAGGTCTTCCAGAGGTCGACTTGCTCCTGGTCGGCCATGTCGACCAGCGAAGGGTCGAGCGTGTCCATCGCCGCGACGGCGTCGTACAGGGCCACGATGAGCTTGCTCAGGGGCGTGCTCTCATCGCGCTGCTCGGCGACGCGGATCCACTCGTTCTGCACACCGTCGAGCGGGTCGGCGATGGCGCTGTCCAACCCAGCGCCCATCGCCATGACCATCATGACGCGGTTGATGAGCGGCCGGACCTCGGGCAGCGCGCCGTTGGAGATGTTGGAGAGCCCGATCACCGTGGTCGGCGGCGGATCGGCCATCATCTTGAACATACGCACGGCCTCGACGGTCTCCATCGCGACGTCCTGGTTACAGTTCACTGCCAGTACGAGCGGGTCGAGAAAGACGTCGGCCACCGGGATGCCGGCCGCCTCAGCGGCCGGCAGCAGCACCTCCATGGCGATGCCGGCCCGGCCGTCCGCGGTGGTCGGGATCCCGTCCACGCCCATCGTGAGGGCGATCACCCTGGCGCCGTACCCGGCCGCCAACCGCATCACGCTGTCGAGACGTTCCGGGTCGGCGGACGCCGAGTTCAGCATGGCGGGCTGCTTGCACACCTTGAGGCCCGCCTCCATAGCGGCAAGGTTGGTGGTGTCGAGCGACAGCGGCGTGTCCGTGACATCCTGGACCGCCTCGACGATCCACGGCATGACCTCGTGGCCGTGCCTCTTCTGCGGGCCGATGTTGAGATCCACGATGCCCGCGCCGGCCTCGACCTGGCGCAGCGCCATCTCCTGGATCGTCGTCGCGTCGCGGGCCTCGACGGCCGCCTTCACCGGCGGCGCGATGATGTGGATGTTCTCACCGATGATGAGCACCGGCGGCCTCCTTCCCCTCGGGTTGAGCCAGCATGGCCGCGACGACGGGCGCGAGCGCCGCGTTCAAGACGCTGTCGGCCGGCAGCCCGACGAGCGGCAGGCCGGCGGCGTCGTACTCCGCGACCAGCGGGTCGTCGGGCAGCACCGCCAGCAACTCGAGGCCGTGCTCGGCGATCGCCGCCTCCAGCTGCGGCGAGAGCCCGTCGCCCGCCCGATTGACGATCAGATAGTGCCGGCCCACGCGGGTGTCGAGCTCTGTGACCATCGCGGCGACGCGGCCCGCCGTCGTGATGCCGCGCACCGTGGCGTCGCTGACGATGAAGAGCGCGTCGACGTCCCGTGTCGTGCGCCGCGAGAGGTGCTCGAGCCCGGCTTCGTTGTCGATGACCACCCACGGGTAGCTCTCGGCGATGGCGTCGATGATCGCCCGCAGCATGTTGTTGGCGGCGCAGTAGCAGCCGGGCCCTTCGGGCCGGCCCATGGCGATGAGGTCGACGTCGACCCCCTCCACGATGCTCGAGTTGATCTCGTAGTCGAGCAGGTCGCGCTTGGCGATGCCCGCCTCGAGCAGGTTGGCGCGCGCCTTCTCGCTGGTCTCCTCGCGCACGTCGCCGACGGTCTTCTCGAGCGGCAGGTCGAGGACGGTGTTGAGGTTGCTCGCCGGGTCGGCGTCGATGGCGAGGATGGGGCCGGCCTGAGCCTCCGCCAGACGGCGGATCAGCAGGCCGGCCAGCGTCGTCTTGCCGGTCCCGCCCTTGCCGGCGACGGCGATCGTCGTGGTCATCCGGTCAGCCTCCGTTCCGAGAGGTCGTCGGCGCGCTTCCCGGACCGCCGGCGGCCGGCGCGCCGCCGCCCCCGCTGTTCCGGCTCGCCAGCGCGTCGCGCACTGTGGGGAAGCCGGAGAGGTCGGTGTGCGGCAGGAAGAGCGCCGAGGTGTACTCGTCCATGAACGTGTTGTCGGCGCTCAGTTCCAGATAGGTCATCTTGGCGGCCACGTCCAGGACCTCGCGGCGGATGTTCACGCAGAGCAGCGCCGCGTAGGCGCCCTGCGCGCTGGTGTTGCCGAGGAAGTGGAAGCGCTCGACCGGCTGGTCGGGCAGCAGCCCGATGCGGATCGCCTTCTCGACGTTGATGTACTGGCCGAAGGCGCCGCCGATGAGGATCTGCTCGACGTCGGCGAGGTCGACGCCGACGCTGGCGCAGAGCACCTTGAAACCGGCGTAGATCGCCGCCTTGGCGCGCAGGAGCCCCGTGATGTCCGACTCGGTGAGCGCGATGTCCTTCTCGGCGCCCCCCTGGCCGGCCCAGCAGACGACGTACTCGGGCACGCCGTCGAGCACGCGCACGCGATCGGTGGGGGCCGTGCGGACGATGTGCCCGGACTTGTCGACGACGCCGGTGACGAAGAGCTCGCCGAGCAGGTCGATGAGGCCGCTGCCGCAGATGCCCACGGCCGGCGCG
>CAYTRM010000385.1:0-2790 GCA_964440225.1 uncultured Thermoleophilia bacterium
GGCGCCGCGAGGAGGGGTCGGCCCTTCTCTCTGCCGGACTCACGCATCGCGGATCGGCACGCCTTCAGACCACGCCAAGGCGGTCGCGTCAGAGTGTGTCGATGTCGGAGTCCGGCTTCGCCCTGTTCGCGGCGCTCGCCGTGGCCCTCGACGCCGGCGCGCCTCCAGTGGGCGTCGGAGAGAGGCGTCACTGTCGCCTCCAGCTCGAACCGCGAGACGCCGACTTCACCCCTGCCGGACACGGCGTCGTAGTAGGCCATGTCGTCCTCGAGGCCACTGTCGCCCGGGAGCCGGAGCCGCGTCCCCGACCGTCACCCAGTTGCCGGAGCCACAGTGAAGAGGATGTACCGGAGCCGCACATGCCGCGTCGCCCTGTACCGGTGTAGCGATTCGAACGGGGTCGACGCGGGCCCTCTTACGTCTGTTCGAGTCGGACCGGGGTGTCGAAGCCTTCGGGCTTGACGGTCAGCACGGAGCAGTCGACCTGGCGCAGCACGGTCTCGGCCGTGTTGCCGATGAAGAGACCGGGAATCCCGGTGCGGCCGATCGTGCTCATGATGATCAGGTCGATACTCCTCCTGGCCGCCAGATCGATGATCACCTCGGCCGGCTCACCCCTGAGCAGGTGGACGCTGTGCCGGATGCCGCTGAGCGGGTGTCTGGCCAGGAGTTCGTTCAGCCACGACTCGTGCGTCGCGCCGGTGTCGCGCATGATCTGGTCGACATCGGCCGCCGGCAGGCGCGCCGGCCCGCGCAGCACGGCCTCCGCCGGATGGTCCCAGGCGTGGACGACCAGCAGTTCGCTGCCTTCCAGCTGCGCGAGGGAGGTGGCCAGTTGCATGATCTTGTTGCTGACGCCGAGGTGATCCTCGTCGCATGGATGAGGATTGACGGCGGCGAGGATGCGCTGGAAGCGATGGTACGGCCCCGGCTTGATCACCCAGACCGGGCAGGGGGACTTGCGCATCAGGTGCAGGTTGGTGCTGTCGAAGAACAATCCCTTCAAGCCGCCCCGCCCGCCCTCGGCGCTCATCATCACCAGATCATGCCCGTGGCCCAGCACGTAGCGGATGATCTCGATGAACGGCGTGCCCATGAGCACCTCGATATCCAGCCGCAGGTCCTTCCTCCGGACAGGCTCGACGAACTGCTCCAGCCGTTCGCGCAGGTCCTGCGTCGCCATATCCCACAGTTCGGCCGCCGGCAGAGCCGGCGCAAGCAGGTGCAGGTCTGGGGGCAGTTGCACCACCCCGAGCACGGTCAGTCGCCCACGATTGCGCAGCGTCAGTTCCGCCGCCCGTTCCAGCGCCGGGCGACTGCGCTCGCTGGCGTCGGTGTAGTAGAGGATCTGCTTGAATCGCTTCATCGGGCACCCCCTCCTATCGCCGTCTCCGCCGGCTGCCTCGCGGCAGAGGGCGCCGGTCCAGCTGTGCGAACCGGCGCCCTTCTCACACGGGGAACGCCGGTGCCGACCAGGCTTACCGGCGCTCCCTTTGGAATCTGTGAGCCCATGTGCTTGTGGTTCCCCATACCCGTGGAGAGGAGCGAGCATGCGGAAGACGGCTCGGGGCAACGTCATCGCCCTGCGTCACGGGCTCGGGCACGTCGCCGGCTGGAAGCAGTCGGTCCTGCCGCCGAGGCGCACGGTGCCGCGCAGGCTGGGGGTGAGGGCGCGGGCCTTGGCCATGTCGCCGGCCAGACCCCCGACTCGGCCGTCCGCACCCACATTCCGCCACGCTTTCGGATGCACGTCTCGAGCCTGAGCACAGGGGCGTGCGCAGGGGCGTGCGCGGACGGATGGCGACGGACTCGGCGACAAGGGAGGTGGGCGGTGGAAGGGCTCTGCAGGTGATCCCTGTGCATGAGGTGGTAGCGCATACGGGATTCGAACCCGTGTTACCGCCGTGAGAGGGCGACGTCCTAGGCCACTAGACGAATGCGCCACGCAAGAACGGGGCTGCAGCTCCGGCGAGGATCCCTACTCGCTACCATGGTCCAGAGCTGCTTGTGCTGCCGCCGGTCGAGCGCAGAGCGGCAGCGGCGAACTAGGGTAGCACAAGAGGCGCACACGGCAAACCTCGGCGCGTGCGGCGGGCGCCCGCGCCTTCCGGCCGGTTCCCATACCTCCCGCGCGGCGTGATACGGTTTCGTGACCGACTCAGCGGACCGCGGGAGGCCAGTGAGCCACGCCGACGAGGTCATCACCGACGTGAACACGCGGCGCGTGGTCGCACGCGCCCGGGAGGACTGCTTCACGATCGCCTGGGACTACCCCGGACGCACCGTGCTCGAGGTGCGCGTCCTGCGCTCCGAGCGCGGGCCCGCCGAGTCCGCCGACGAGTCGGCGGAGAGCGGGCAGGCCGTCGTGTACCAAGACGTGACCGGGTCGTTCCGTGACTCCGGTCTGCGTCAGGACCGGCCCTGCTACTACACCGTGTTCGCCCGTCATCCGGGCGCCGACTGGGTCCGCTGGGGCGACTACTCCGCGTCGTCCGCGCCGCCGCCGGCCCGCCGCCGGCTCGGCCGGATCCTCAGGAAGGCGCTGCGCCTTCCTCTGGCGCCGGCCGCGCTCCTGGCGCTGTGCGCGGTGACGGTCCTCATCGCCGTGCCTGCCGTGGCTCTCTCGGACGACGAGGCGTCCGGGGGCGAGGAGACGGGCGCCGCCGCCGAAGAGCCGGCGCCCTCGGAGGCGGAAGCCGCCGCGCGGGCCTTCGTCGAGGCCGACGCGGACGTGACGGCCATCCTCGCCGGCAGGGACGCGACCGGCACCGCCACCGCGTGGGGCGGCTC
>CAYTRM010000386.1:0-2788 GCA_964440225.1 uncultured Thermoleophilia bacterium
GATTGACCTCGCGCGCGCGAGGCACTACTCTCGGTGAGGCTCCGCTCCGAGCCGCGGCAGGAGACGGAGGAACCGCCTGTGCGACACAGGCCGGCGACCGGCACGGTACCGCCCCCACCGGGCAGACCGCAGCCGGAGAGGTCGTGGGCTTGACCATCGATACGCATCACTACTGCGTCATCGGCCCCGGACGACTGGGCTCGACGCTGCTCGCAGGACTCGTGGAAGCCGGCCTCACGGTGAGCGCCGTCGGGGTGCGCGGCGGCGACGCGACCTCCCTCTTCGACGCCATCCCTCACGTGCGCGTACGCGAAGCCGCGCTCGAGGCCGACGCTTGGTGGCTGGCGGTCCCGGACGACGAGATCCACGGTGTGGCCGGTCGGCTGGCTGAGGCTCTGCCGGGGGCCCGCCGCCCCGGGACGCCGCAGCCGCTCGCCGTCCACTCGAGCGGCCTTGGTTCGATCCACCTGCTGGAGCCGCTCGCCGACCAGGGCGTGCGCGTGCTCTGCCTCCACCCCCTGCAGACGTTCGCCGGCGAGCCGGACGCCGGGCTGCTGCGCGACGTGCCGTGCGCCGTCACGGCGCACGAGGAGCGCGACCTGCTGCTCGGCGAGGAGCTCGCCCGCCGCCTCGGCATGAAGCCCTTCCGGCTCGCCGACGAGCAGAAGACCCTCTATCACCTTGCCGCGGTCGTCGGCTGCAACCTGCTGGTCGCGCTCGAGAGCGAGGCGAAGCGCCTCATGGACGAGGCGACCGGCGAGGGCTTGGGCCTCGACCACCTCAGCGTGCTCGTACAGACGACGATGCGGAACCTGCTCGCCGCCGGCGAGCCGGCGCGCGCGCTCACCGGCCCGGTGGCGCGCGGCGACGTGGGCACCGTGCGTGCCCACCTGCGCCTGCTCGACCGCGAGAGCCCGCGCCTCGCGCGCACCTACCGGGCGCTCTCGCTCGAGGCGCTGACGCTCGCCGCGCCGCGCCTCGACGACGAGCAGGTCCGGTCTCTCAAAGACCTGTTCGAAGGCGGCCCGGCGTGATCGTCGCGCGTACCGTCGCCGAGATGCGGGCCGCGCTGCGCAGCCTGCCGCGGCCTCTCGGCTTCACCCCCACGATGGGCGCGCTGCACGCCGGCCACCTCAGCCTCGTGGAGGCGGCGAAGGACCGCTGCGCGAGCGTCGCCGCCTCCCTCTTCGTCAACCCGGCGCAGTTCGGCCGTGGCGAGGACCTCGCCGCCTACCCGCGCGACGAGACCCGCGACCTCGCGCTGTTCGAGCGGGCGGGCGCCGGCGTCGTCTTCGTGCCCGCCGCCACCGAGCTGTACCCCGGCGGCTTTGCCACGTCGATCCACGTCGGCGGTCCGCTCACCGACGCGTACGAGGGCAAGGAGCGTCCCGGTCACTTCGACGGGGTCTGCACGGTGGTGGCGAAGCTGCTCGCGATCGTGACGGCCGATGTCCTCTTTCTCGGCGAGAAGGACGCGCAGCAGCTGGCAGTGCTCCGCCGCATGGTGCGCGACCTCGACCTGCCGGTCGAGGTCGCCGGCGTGCCGACGATGCGCGAGCCGGACGGGCTCGCCATGAGCTCGCGCAACGTCCACCTCACGCCGGCGCAGCGCGCCGTCGCGCCCGACCTCTACCGCGCGCTGCTCGCCGGAGTCACGGCGGCACGCAGGCCCGGCGCCGGGCCCAGGGACGCGATCGTCGCCGCCGCGATGCTGCTGGCGGCGCCCGACGCGGGGCTCAAGAGCGAGGACGACCGCCTGCGCGAGCTGAAGGGTCAGGCGCCGCCGGGCCCGCCGCGCTTCGCCATCGACTACATCGCCGTCGTCGACGCCGATACGTTCGCCCAGGAATCGGCCGCCGGGCCGCGCTCCCTCTTCATCGCCGCGGCCCGCCTCGGCCCCACCCGCCTCATCGACAACGTCTCGCTCGCCGCGCCCGCGGCCGGCGAGCGCGCCACGACGACACCAGCCCGCGCGTACCCCGTCCAGGACGCGACCAGCACTGAAGGAAGGACACCGTGAACCCCCTGATCACCCCCCGCACCAAGGAGCCTCACGTGAGCGAAGGCCTCGTCCGCGTCTTCTCCGGCGCCGTCGAGTTCTCGAGCGGCGGCCACGCCGACATCACGCGCATCACGGACGAGGTCCGCGAGCGCGTGGCCGAGAGCGGCATCCAGAGCGGCACCGTCACCGTCTTCGCGCCGGGAGCTACCGCGGCGGTGACGACGATCGAGTACGAGCCCGGCGTGGTCCAGGACCTGCAGCAGGTGCTCGAGGAGATCGTCCCGAGCGGCCGCGCCTGGCAGCACAACGTCAACAACGGCGACGGCAACGGACACTCGCACGTGCGCGCCGGGCTGCTGGGACCCTCGCTCACCGTGCCGGTGGTCGACGGGCGTCTCACCCTCGGCGTGTGGCAGGAGATCGTCTTCTGCGACTTCGACGCGCGGCCGCGCGAGCGCTCCGCCGTGGTGCAGGTGATGGGCGTATGACCGCCGTGACCGACAAGCCGGGAGACGACCCGGGCTCCAGGGGCTGCGACCCGGGCAGGGAACGACCCATCGTCCAGGTCGCGCTCGACTTCGTCGACCTGCCGCGCGCCGTCGAGGTGGCGCGGGAGGCCGTCGCCGGCGGCGCTGACTGGGTCGAGGCCGGCACGCCGCTCATCAAAGCGGAGGGCCTGAACGCCGTCAGAACCCTGAGGGCCGAGTTCCCGGACAAGGTCATCGTCGCGGACATGAAGACCATGGACGCCGGCCGCACGGAGGTGGAGTACGCGGCCAAGGCCGG
>CAYTRM010000387.1:0-2770 GCA_964440225.1 uncultured Thermoleophilia bacterium
GATCTCCATGATCGCCGGCATCGGCAGGGTGTGCACCTCGAGCGTGCGGCCCTGGGCGTCGGTGGCTTCGCGCAGGCGCCGCAGGTTGTCCTGCAGGAGCTCGTACCGCCAGTCGTCGACGTCGTCGGCGACGGCCGCGAGCACGACGCCCGGGCGCACGAAGCAGGCGACGTCGTCGACGTGGCCGGTCGTCTCTTCGGGGTCGATGCCGCGCCCCAGCCAGATGACCTTCTCCAGGTTGAGGTGGTCCTTGAGGTGTCCTTCGATCTGCTCGCGGCTCAGGTCGGGATTGCGACCCGGGCTGAGCAGGCACTCTTCGGTGGTGAGCAGGGTGCCCTCGCCGTCGACGTGGAACGAGCCGCCCTCCATGACCAGCGGCGCCTTGTAGCGATCGACGCCTTCGAGCTCCGCTACCTTGATGGGGATCAGCTGGTCCTTGTCCCACGGGAAGTAGAGGCCGTCGTACAAGCCTCCCCAGGCGTTGAACGTCCAGTCGACGAGACGGACGCCGCCCTCGTCGTCGACGACGAAGCTCGGGCCGCAGTCACGCATCCAGGCGTCGTTGCTCGAGAGTTCGACGACGCGTACGTCGGCGGGGAGCATGCTGCGGGCGTTCTCGTACTGGTCGTGGTTCACGCCCACGGTGACCGGCTCGAACGCGGAGATGGCGGTCGCCACGTCCACCCACGAGCGCTGCGCGGGTTTGGCGCCGAGGCGCCAGTTGTCCGGCCGCTGCGGCCAGAGCATCCAGATCTGCGTGTGCGGCTCGAACTCGCCGGGCATGCGGTAGCCGTCGGCGCGGGGCGTGCTGTTCAGCGTGCGGGTCATGAGGCGCCTCCCGAGGCCCGCTTGCGGGCCTCACCGATGTCGATCACGTCTGCTCCGGCCGCGTCGGGTGACGACGAGCCGGGCCGTGTGGCACGCGCGTCCGTGGGACGCGCCTTGCCCGCGCCGGCGGGCCGGCGCGCGGGCTTGCCGGCGCCCCGCGCGCGGGCGGGCTTGGGCTCTGAGGGCGCCGCGCTCGCGGGCTTCGCGCCCGCGGGCTTCGCGCGGCTCGTCCGCTTGCCGGGGGGTGTGGCGCCGGTCGCGCCGCGGCCGCCGGCGCTCCCGGTCTTCGCGTCCGGCACGATGTGCGTGCCCGCCGTGCCGGCCAGCGCCGGCCCCACCTCCGTGAGGCTGGCGATGATGGACTCGCCGCCGGCGTCGACGAAGCGCAGGCAGGCCTCTACCTTGGGGCCCATGGAGCCGGCCTTGAAGTGGCCGGCGGCTGCGTAAGCGCGCATCTGGCTCGCGGTCACGGTGTCGAGGGCGCTCTGCTCGGGCGTGCCGTAGTGCACGTAGGCTCTGGGGACGTCGGTGAGGATGAGCAGGGCGTCGGCGCCGAGCTCCGTCGCCAGCAGCGCCGCGGCGAGGTCCTTGTCGATCACCGCGTCGATGCCGGAGAGGGCGCCGTGGCTGCGGACGACGGGCACGCCGCCGCCGCCGGAGCAGATCACGAGCAGGCCGCCGCCCACGAGGTCGCGCACCGCCTCGAGCTCGACGATCTCCTTGGGCTCGGGGCTCGGCACCACGCGCCTCCAGCCCCTGCCCGCGTCCTCGCGCATGGCGAGGCCCTCCTCGAGCATCATCTTCTTCGCCTCGGCCTCGGAGTAGAAGGGGCCGACCGGCTTGCTGGGGGCGGCGAAGGCCTTGTCCTTGGCGTCGACGCGAACCTGGGTGACGAGGGTCACGACCGGCACCTCGAGCTTGCGCTTCTTCAGGTGGTTGGCGAGGCTCTGCGCCGCCATGTAGCCGATCTCGCCCTGGCTCATGGCGCCGCAGACGTCCATCGGCATCGGCGCCACGGTCTTGGCGGCGAGCGCGTTCTGGATCAGCAGGTTGCCGACCTGGGGGCCGTTGCCGTGGGTGAGCACGACGCGCCAGCCCTCTTCGACCAGGGCGACGATGCGGCGCATGGCGCCGTCGATGTTGAACAGCTGCTCCTCGAAGGTGCCCACCTGGCCGGGCTGGAGGATGGCGTTGCCGCCCAGAGCGACGACGACCGTCTTACCGTTCTTCTTGCGCGTTGCTGCCATCGGTGTCCTTGTGCGTGAGTCGAAGGGTCGGGGTCAGACGCGGGCCTTGCGGCTCGAGTGCCAGTAGAGCCACCAGCCTATGGACAGAGAGACGAGCGTGCCACCCCCGGTGATCAGCCAGAACGCCGCCTTCGACGTTCCCTCGACCGGGAAGTAGAAGAAGAGGAACAGGGTGAGCACGATGCCGATCTCGCAGAGGACGGTGGCGATCCAGGCGCCGGCCGCGCCACCCGGAACGAGGTACGGGCGCGGCCGGTCGGGGAACTTGCGCCGCAGCACGAGCAGTGCCGGGAACATGAGCAGGTACGGGATCAGGAAGACGATCGACGACAGCGCGAACAGCGTCCAGAACACGCTGGCCTGGTTCGGGTCGAGGGCGTAGGCCAGCACGGTGATGCCGGTGGCGATGAGGCCCATGAGGATGAAGGCGTAGTCGGGCGTGCCGAAGCGCTTGTTCACGTGGCCGAACACGCCGGGAGCCGTCTTGTCGAGGCCGGTGGCGCCGATGGTCTGGTTGGCGCCGATCGACCAGGTGACCATGTTGCCGAAGAAGGTGAAGAGGAGCGCGACGACGACGATGTTGAACAGCCACGTGGCGCCGCCCAGCACCTCGTTGAACGACAGCTTGAGGGCGTCGACGATGCCGGTGACGATGCTGACGTCCTCGACCGGGGTCGAGGCGAGGATGCCGAACG
>CAYTRM010000388.1:0-2764 GCA_964440225.1 uncultured Thermoleophilia bacterium
GGCCAGCTTGCCGGTCGCGACGTCCTTGCCAATCGTGTAGATCGAGCCGGGCATCATCGGGCCCGGCTCAATGATCTGCCCGCCGCCCATCTCGGGCACCGGCACCAGTTGCTCTTTGCCGGTCTCCAGGTCGCGGTACGAGAAGTTGACGTCCCAGTACTCGACGCCGGCGATCTTGCGCAGCTGCTCCTTGACGCGCCGCCGCATCTCCATGCCGAACCGCATGTACTCCTCGACCTCTTCTTTGGTCACCTGGCCGTCGGGATGCAGCAGCTTGATGAGTCCGCTCACCGTCTTGCGCGTCGCCTTTTGGTCGCGACCGCTGAGATGGGGACCGAACTTGAAGTAGCGTTCGGGCAGGTCGGTGTAGCTCTCCTTCCGCAGCACGCGCACGACCTCGGCCAAGTAGTCGCTGACGAGGCCGAAGTGGTCGGTGTAGTACTCGTCGCGGGTCTTCCCCAGCTCCCAGCCCGGCAGGTAGAAGTGAAGGCGGTCGTAGAAGGCGGCGTCCATCTCCTTGGGCATGGGATAGAAGAGGTTGGAGGTGCGCAGGATCGTCTCGATGTCACCGTCGATGTTGCCGACGAAGACGATAGAGCCCTCGGCGGTGATCATGTCGGAGCCACGCGAGAAGTTCCCGTCCTCCATGTAGCCCTTCATGATGTTGATGCCATTCTTGTCCGGGAAGCGGATGCCGGCAGCCTCGTCGAAGGCGACGGTGTCCCACAGGCAGACGAGGCCGCGCTGGCCACTGGCCAGATTGACGAACATCTGTGCCACCGTGGTCTGGCCGCCGGACACGAGGTGGCAGTACGGGCTCACCTGCTGATACACGAAGCTCTTGCCGGTGCCGCGCGGGCCGAGCTCGATGAGGTTGAAGTTCTTCTCGACCAGCGGAATCAGCCGCGCCAGGTAGAGGAGCTTCCGTCGCAGCGTGAAGTACTCGTGCGTCGGCTCCAGGCCGAGGCTCCGCATCAGGAAGTCGATCCATTCGTCGCGCGTGAAGGCCGCCCTGGCCTCGCGGAGCTTCTCCACCCCGAGGCCGGAAACCTGGATGGGCCTGATCTCGTCGATGACAAACGGTCGCACTTGACCCTTGAAGACGAGCGACTCGTCGTAGCGCAGCTTGACCTCAGCCCAGAGACCGCCCTGAAGCAGCCGCTCGTGCCGGCGGATCTCCCGGTCATCGATGTTCACGAAGTCAAGGTTGATGTTGGCGAGCTCCGCCCAGTACTTGTCGTGCGTCTCTACCAGCCGCACCTTCACCTTGTCGATGACCTCATAGGTGGTGTGCTGCTTGATCGCCGACTTGATCGTCTCACGCTCGTCCGGCTTCACGTACTTGGCGGCAAGCGTCTCTCTGACGAAGTCCAAGCCCTCCTGGATCGTCTCTTCATCAGTCGAGGCGCAGTACTTACCCAGCAGGAACTCGATGACGAAGACAGGGACGCTGAAGGCGCTGCGCATCCTGCGCAGCAGGTCCTTGCGGACGACCAACCCTGGGAACGCTGCGGTGCCTAGCTCGTCGAGATGGTCGAGTTCACGCGGTTCGTCAGTCATGAGGCCCTCACATGTTTCTCGTGACCGTCAGCTTCAGGCCGCCGGCAGGGAATTGCTCGCTGGTCTCCACATCACGCACGTCTAGCTCCAAGACCTCACCGGCTCGCAAGGCTTGCGCCGAGTGGAAGAACAGACTGACGGCCTGCTCCCCGCCTTCGGGCTCAATCCGAATCTGCTTCGCGCCGGCTGCCAGCACCGTCGATCGTTGACCGTGTTCCTCGGTCTTCAGCACGTCCAGCTCGAGCGTGCGCCCCGTCTCCGTGGCCAGCACCAGCTGGCCGGTGGGTGTTGCCTCGGCCGGACGCGGGCGCAAGATGACCTTCACGGCCGCCCGCGTCAGCTCCGTCGTCCCCAACACAACGTCGACGCCGATACGCTTCTCTGCCCGTGTTCGGCTCGTCGAGGTGAGGTGCGGTATGACAAGCTCCTGGACCGCCGCTCCGCCGTGAGAGAACGCCTTCTCCGCCTTGAAGAACGCCAATCCCGGAGGCACAGCCACCCTGACACCCGCGTCCCATGGGAAGGGGAACGTGCTCAGGGGAACGTCGGCCTTCGCCGGTACGAGCGCATAACGCTCTTTGCGCGCATGGCACCACGCGCGCTCACACGACACCGTCTCTGGCAGAAGATCATGTGGGAGAAGAATGAAGCCGTGGTCGGTCACCACGTGCACGGTCGGATAGCCCCACCGGTGCAGCTTCTGGATCAGCCGTGCCAACCGATCGACCTCACCTTGAACGTGCCGGATGAGCGTCTGCGCCTCGCCGTGCCCCAAGTGGTCGAGCTCGTCGTGGCCGTACGCGACGAGGAGGTCGCCCGCGTCAGCCGGCGGCTGAGCCGCGTCCTCCACATGCGCGATCTCGACACACGTCGCTCCGGCCGCTGACAACATGCCGATGCGGTTGCTCAGCACCGCCATGTCCTTGCCATCCACTCTGGGGTGCAAGTCGTTCCCGGCAACGTCGAGGGTCACCGTCGCGTCAGAGATCGGCAGAAGTGCCGTCATGCCGATCGCGGTCACCGTCGGCAGGGTCGCCACGACCGGTTCGATGGTCACCTCGCGTTCGAGAAGCTTCTGCTTGATGGCCCACGCACAGTCGTAGCGAAGCCCGTCGACGATGATCACGGCGCGTTTGCCCTGCGCTCGCCACACGGTCTCGTGGACGTGCTCGGTCACGCCCGGCAACCCAGGGACCTCAGCTGA
>CAYTRM010000389.1:0-2760 GCA_964440225.1 uncultured Thermoleophilia bacterium
CGGTCTGCTTGCAACGGCGCGCGCCGAGTATTACCACGGGGTGGTCGTGCACCAGCCCGCACCCCCTGGTGCTCCGTTGCTCTTCGGGATCGGTCCGCTGGTGCTGGGCATCCTCACTCTTCAGTCGTCGTACAGCGCGATCGAATTCGTGATGGCGCACACGGCAATGATCGAACTCGCCCGCTGGCTGGACGTTCCCAACTGGGCTTATGGAGGCATGACCGACTCACACTGCCTCGACTGCCAGGCCGGCGTGGAGATTGCCGAGTCGGCTCTGCTAAACATGATGTGTGGGTCGAACCTCACTCACGACACCGGCTACCAAGGGTTCGGATTGGTCGCGTCACTGGGGCAGATGGTTGTGGTCGATGAGTTCGTGGGCATGAACCGCCGCATGCTTGCCGGCATCGAGGTCAGCGACGCGACTCTCGCGAAGTCCGTGATCGCCGACGTCGGTCCCGGGGGCCAGTTCATGAGCCATCGGCACACGCGCGTGCACTGTCGTGATGCCCAGTGGCGACCGACCGTCCTGACTCGCGCTTCCAGGTCGGAATGGGAGGCCGACGGACGGGCAGACCTGCGGGAGCGCGCACGTCGCAAGGCGATCGAGCTTCTGGCCTCGCACGATGTGGCCGGCCCACTGCCTGAAGTGGGCGAGACCATGGACAGGCTCATCCGGGAGTTCGAGGAGTCCTTGGATGGCTAGTTCTTGCCGTCGCCTCTGGAGCAGCTATCTCTGTTGGCGGGATCTCGCATGACCGGCTACCGGAGAGGCTGGCGCACGGTGAATCCGTCGGGAACCCGGCGAGTCGTGGTCACCAAGGAACTTCCCGGCGATCGTTGGCTTCTGATGCTGGTGGCAGCCGGCTGCAGGGTCGCGATCGCGTCGGGGGAGGACATCCTTTCGGCGGATGAGATCGGCTCCGCGCTCAGCGAAGGGGTCGATGCGGTGATCGGGCAGCTCACCGAGGATTGGTCGGGCCCGGCACTCAAGCGCCTCGCCGCGTCCGGCGCGTCCCTCTACAGCCAGTTCGCGGTGGGCCACGACAACGTGGATGTGTCTGCAGCGACGAGACTCGGCCTGCCGGTCGGCAATACCCCTGGAGTGCTGACCGAGACGACGGCGGAGCTGGCGGTGGCGCTCACAACTGCTGCCGCGCGACGTGTCGTCGAAGGTGACCGCATGATGCGCCGGGGCACCTTTCATGGGTGGCTTCCCACAATGCTCCTCGGCCGACGGTTCTGCGGCGGCACTGTCGCCGTGGTCGGCGCTGGCCGCATCGGTGCCTCCTATGCACGCATGATGGTCGAGGGCTTCGGGATGGACATGCTCTACTACGACCTCCAGCGAAATGAGACTCTTGAGGAACGTCTCTCGGCCTACAGCGACCTGCGCGTGCTTCACGGGGAATCGGCCCTGCGGTGCACTCGCGTCGAGACCCTGGAGGCGCTTCTCACACAGGCCGATGTCGTGAGTCTTCACCCGGCGCTCACTTCCGTGACCAGGCACATGATCGGTGCCTCAGAGCTCGCCCTCATGAGAGAGGACGCCATCCTGGTGAACGCGAGCCGTGGTCCACTGATTGAAGAGCAAGCGCTGGTTGCCCACTGCCGCGAACATCCGCGATTCACCGCTGCCCTCGATGTCTATGAAGACGAGCCGCGCACCGCACCTGGACTGACCGATCTCGACAACGTGGTGCTCGTGCCGCATCTCGGGTCGGCGACGACCTGGACGCGCGAGGGCATGGCGACGCTCGCGGCCGCCAATGTCGTCGCCGTCCTCAACGGCTGGCCAGTGTGGCGGCCCATCCGCAGCGCCGAGGATGTCCGGCCGTTCCTCGAGGATCCTGACCCACCTCAAGCTTCTCCCAGCATCGTCAACGCCGATGAGCTCGGCCTGGAACACTTCGGCGGAGCTGAAGTGAAGGAAGGAGCGCTGTGAGTCTCATCCAGGAGCCGCCGCTCGCCGCACGAATGTCCAGGCTCGGCACGGAAACGGCCTTCGCCGTATCGGCTGAGGCGGCTGCATGGCAGGCGGCCGGCCACACCGTCTACCCGTTCCACCTCGGCGACATCGATCTCGCCACGCCGCGCAACATCGTGGAGCGCGTCGAGTGGGCGATCCACTCTGGCAAGACCGGCTACTGCCCCTACGCTGGCATCCCGGAACTCCGCCAGGCGCTGGCGGACGAGATCTCGGCGACCCACGGTGTCTCCTACGGCCCCGAGAACGTGGCAGTCCAGCCGGGCGGCAAGCCGGTGATCGAGAAGTTCCTGCTCACGATGATGGATCCCGGCGACGACGTGCTCTACCCCAACCCGGGGTTCCCGATCTACGAGAGCCAGATCGAGTTCCTCGGCGGCAGGGCCGTGCCGTACGGGTTCGTGCAAGGCGCGGACAACTTCCTCCTCGATTTCGATGCCATGAAGGCTGCGGTCACACCGAAGACGAAGCTGCTCATCTTCAACAACCTGCACAACCCGACCGGGGCGGAGAGCCCCGACGAGGAGATCGCGGGGCTAACCGAGTTCGCGATCGAGCACGATCTCTACGTCCTCTCCGACGAGGCCTATTGGGACGTGCGGTATTCCGGCACCAGCAAGTCGATCGCCTCGCTGCCCGGCATGCAGGAGCGCACCGTCATCCTCTACACCTTCAGCAAGAAGTTCGCGATGACGGGATGGCGTCTCGGCGGCGCGGTCGGCCCTGCAGACGTCATCGCGCGCATCGCGACGCTGAACGTGAACCAGGAGTCC
>CAYTRM010000390.1:0-2742 GCA_964440225.1 uncultured Thermoleophilia bacterium
GGTAGATCCATGGGTACTCGATGGGCGGGATGGGCGAGGAGTAGATGCCGCCCAGCGCGACGATGCCGCCCTTGTCGAGCCGGCGCAGGGCATCGACGGCGAGCTCGCCGGCCGGCGCGAAGACGATTGCGGCGTCGTAGACCACGCCGGGATCGTCACCGGACTCGCCGGCCCACACGGCGCCGAGCTCCAGCGCCATGGCGCGGTGCCCCGCGTCGCGGGCGATGCCGTAGACCTCCCAGCCGCGCCAGATGGCGACCTGGGTGCAGAGAGAAGCGGCCGAACCGAATCCGTAGAGGGCGAGGCGCCGGGGGGTGGACCCGGCGCCCGGCGACGCGGAGCCGGGAGCAGGCGCCGCCGGCAGCCCGGCGTCGTCGCCGACGATGCCGACCAGGCGCAGACAACGGTAGCCGATGACGCCGGCGCAGAGGAGCGGCGCGGCGGCCATGGCGGTCATGCCGGCGGGCAGACGGTAGACGAACCCGGCCGGAGCCACCATGTACTCGGCGAACCCGCCGTCCACGTCCCAGCCGGTGAACAGCGCGTGCTCGCAGAGGTTCTCCTGGCCACGCAGGCAGAAACGGCAGGTCTCGTCGGTCTGGTACAGCCACGGCACCCCGACGCGGTCGCCGAGAGTCAGGGGCCGGGCCCCCGGCTCGCCGCCGGGCGCGATCAGGTCAGCGCCGTCTCCGAGCGCCGCCACCTCCCCTACGATCTGGTGGCCGGGGACGACGGGCGAGCGGTGCGGCGGCAGCTCGCCCTCCAGGATGTGCAGGTCGGTGCGGCACACGCCGCAGGCCAGCACCCGCAGGAGGACCTGGCCCGGACCCGGCTCCGGCACCGGAAGCTCGACCAGCCGGAGCGGCGCTTCGGCCGCGGCCGCGGGAGCCGCCAGCTGCATGGCCCGCATCGTGGGTGGGATCGCCTCAGTCATCGTCATCCTCCTGGTTGACGAAACCGCTCGACGGGCCCGCCCTCGGGGGACGGCCCGCCGCGACTCCAGCTTACGACAGCACGTCCTTGCGGCGGAACAGCAGATAGGCGAAGAACGTCAGTCCCGCGCTCCAGGCCGCGAACGTCGCCAGGCCCTTGATGATCGGCTCCCAGTAGATCGGGTCGCGGAAGAAGTTGACGTACTCGAGGAAGTAGTGCGGGAAGACCCACGGGGCCAGCCAGTCGAAGTAGCTGAACTGGATGAGGACGGTGATCACGATGTAGATGACGATGGTCGCGATCAGCGCCGTGAGGCTCGAATCGGTGATCGTGCTGAAGAGGAGCGCGAGCGAGACGATGCACGCCATCGCCGCCAGACCGTACAGGCAGCAGAGCAGGATGAGGACGAGGCCTTCCGCGATGCTCACGGTCGAGCCGGAGAACGTGATCAGCGGCTCGAGATCGAAGAAGAGCGCGCCGAAGAGCAGCCCGCCCACGGCCATGATCGCGAACCCGGCGGCAAGGTACGCCATCGCGATCGTCCACTTGGCGAGCAGCAGCGACCCGCGGCGAACGGGACGCAGCAGAACGATGCGGAGCGTGCCCAGTTCGGCCTCGCCGGCGACCATGTAGCCGGCGACCATGGCCGCCGCCATCGGCAGGAGGAAGGGCAGCAGGGACGACAGCGCCGCCAGAGGCACGAACATGCCGTTGCCGGTGACGCGCTCCATGAACAGCGGGCCGCCTCCGCCCCCGTGCGGATCCTCGTTCGCCAGGTAGAGCGCGAGAGCGATGAGAAACGGGATGAGGAGCGCGCCGCCCCAGATGAGGTAACTGCGGCGCTGGAACAGCAGCTTGATCCACTCGCGGCGCAGCGGGCCCCAGGCTGAGCCGCGCATGGCGGCCGCGGTGCTGCCGTGGGCGGACCCGCCGGTGGCGGCGGCCGGACGCTCGGCGGACGGCTCGCCGCCCGGACCATGGATCGGCTCGCCGGAGGTCGTCGTGTAGTCGGGACCGCCGGCCTGCGGGACGGGCGCCGGCCCGTCCTTGCCCGGCGGCTTCGGCGGTGGGCAGGCGCAGCCGGCGGGGCTCATCGCGGGCCTCCGGCGGCGGGCCGCGCGGCGCGGCGGGCCGCGGCCGTCATCTCCGGCCCCCCGGGAGCAGGCGGGAGAGCCCGGCGCGCCGCTTCGCCGGCGCCGGCCGGTTCGCGTCGTCCGTGCCGGTCAGCTCCAGGAAGAAGTCCTCGAGGCCCTGCTCGGGCGCGGGCACGACGGCGCGCACCTCGACGCCGTCGGCCACCAGCCGCCGGACCATCTCGGGTACCGCGTCCTCGTCGGCCTTGACGATCAGGTACTCCTCGTCGTCGCTCACGCCGGCGGCGCCGAACTGGCCGCGCAGCACGGCGGCGGCGCGCCCCTGGTCGCCGGTGAGCACTTTGATCGCGTCGTCCTTCGGCCTGAGCTCGCTCACGGGTCCCTGCACGACGACGCGCCCCTTGTTGATGATGACGGCGCGCGTGCACACCTGCTCGACCTCGTGCAGCAGGTGCGAGCTCAGAAACACGGTCGTGCCCGCCGCGCCGAGCTCGCGGATGAGCTCGCGCACGTCCTTCATGCCGCGCGGGTCCAGCCCGCTGGTCGGCTCGTCGAGCACGATGAGCTCGGGACTGTGCAGCAGCGCCTGGGCGATGCCGAGGCGCTGCTTCATCCCGTGGCTGAAGCCGCCGACACGGTCGCCGGCCCTGTCACGGAGTGCGACGATGTCCAGCACCTCGTCGATGCGCTCCTCGCTCACAGGGCCGGTCATGCT